>CAJNCK010000007.1:0-142907 GCA_905221245.1 bacterium | reverse complement strand
TGAAAAGGCGGTGTCTTAACCCCTTGACCAACGGACCAGAGCTGTTATTTTCAACTCTTACTATTATACCGACTTTTTAAACTTTGTCAACTACTTTTTTGAAACTTTTTTAATTAATTTTACCACTGCTTCAGTTCGAGCGGTGTGTGGAAACATGTCAACAGACTGTATATAATGGACATCGTAGACTTCTACCAAACGCACCAAATCCCTTGCCAAGGTCGAAACATTGCAAGAAATATAGACCATTTTTTCTGGTACATAGGTAAGAATAGTATCTAATAACTTATCATCCAGACCTGTGCGTGGTGGATCCACAATCAGAGCATCTGCTCGGTAGCCTTCCTTATACCAGCGAGGAATAATCTCTTCTGCCGTTCCAGCTTCATAATGAGTATTGTCAAATCCCATTCTTTTAGCATTTCGCTTGGCATCTTCAATAGCTTCTGGAATAATATCCATACCTCTGAGTGTTTTAACTTTCTTTGCGAAGGCAAATCCAATCGTTCCAACTCCACAATAAGCATCAATCAAATGGTCTTCTTTATTTACATCCAAGGCTTTTACCGCCTCATTATAAAGAACTTCTGTTTGTTCAGGATTTAGTTGATAGAAAGCTCGAGGAGATAGTGAAAATTCATAATTGAGTACACCTTCTTGAATACTCTTCTCCCCATATAATCTCTGTCTTTTCACCATAAATCTCACTGGTTTTAGCTGTATTTGTATTAACAGCTACTGTCACAACCTCTGGAAAATCTTTAATTAAATCTTTTACCAGCAGGGTTAAATTAAGCTGGCGGTTTGTAACAACAATAATCTGAACCTGTCCAGTCTTTCTTGCTCGTCGGACCATTATAGTTCTAACACCTAGAACTTTTCTCTCATCCGTGATTGGAATCTGGTGATAAGTAAGCAATTCTGCTAGACGATTAGCAATCACTTGGGTTTCCTTGTCTTGTACCAGGCAGTCTTTCAACTCTACTAAATAGTGAGAGTTTTGTGCATATAAGCCCGCCTTAACCTGATTCTTAAATTTTCGAGTCTGAAATTGTAACTTAGCACGGTAATATTTTGGTTCCTGCATTCCAATAGTTGGGCGGATTTCATAGTTTTCATATCCTACAGGAGCAAATTTTTTCAGCGCTTGATGAAGTAAGTCCGTCTTGAACTCTAGCTGCTTATCATAATGCAGGTGCATGATTTGGCAGCCTCCGCACTCATTATAAATAGTACAAGCTGGCACAACTCGAAATTTAGACTTCTTATTAACCTTTAGTAATTTTGCTTCAACAAAGTTACGTTTAATAGAAGTAATCTGACAATAGATATCTTCACCTTTGAGAGCACCAGGCACAAAGACTAATGTTTTTTGATAAAAGCCGATTCCCTCACCATTAATTCCCATGCGCTTGATTTTTAATGGTATTTTTTGTTTCACTTTCAGATTCATACCCCTATCTTATCACATTTTGAGTTATAATAGAACTATGAAAATCACAAAACTTGAAAAGAAAAAAAGACTCTATCTGATGGAGCTTGATAATGGCGACAAATGCTACATTACTGAAGATACTATTGTTCGTTTTATGTTATCAAGAGATAAGGTGATAAGTGAAGAAGAATTGAAAGAGATTCAGGACTTTGCCAAATTTTCTTACGGTAAAAATCTAGCTCTCTACCACCTATCCTTTAAAGCTCGCACTGAAAAAGAAGTCAGAGAATATCTGAAAAAATACGATATTGATGAAAACGTAGTTTCTCAAGTCATTATTAATCTTAAAGAAGATAAGTGGATTAATGATGCTCAGTACGCTTATGCTATCATCAACGCCAATCAGCTTTCAGGAGACAAGGGACCTTATGTATTGATTCAGAAACTAACACAAAAAGGGGTTTCAAAATCTACTACAGCAGAGATTTTAAATGAATTTGATTTTTCGGAAGTTGCTCAACGTGTAGCTAATAAACTATTAAAAAAATATGAAGGAAAACTTCCAGCTCGTGCCTTGCAAGATAAGATTATCCAGAACTTGATCAACAAGGGATTCTCTTACTCTGATGCTAAAAGTGCCTTTGACGAGTTGGATAGTCAAGTTGACCAAGAAACGAATCAGGAACTCATCTTCAAGGAACTTGATAAGCAATATGCTAAGTATGCCCGAAAATATGAAGGATACGAACTTAAACAGCGTTTAACTCAAGTTTTAGCACGAAAAGGCTACGATTTTTCGGATATAGCAAGCGCTCTCAGAGAATATCTTTAATATTTTCATGTAAAATTCACAGATTTTAGGTAATTTTATGGTACAATAGTAAACGATAAACTTATAAATTGTAGAAAGTTGGTTAGTTATGAAGCTTCCAAAAGAAGGCGACTTTATTACAATTCAAAGTTATAAGCATGATGGGAGTCTCCACCGAACTTGGCGGGACACCATGGTACTAAAAACAACAGAAAACGCCATTATTGGTGTCAACGATCATACACTGGTTACCGAAAGTGATGGTCGTCGTTGGGTTACTCGAGAACCGGCTATTGTTTACTTTCACAAGAAATATTGGTTTAATATCATTGCCATGATTCGTGATAATGGAATTTCCTACTATTGCAATATGGCTAGCCCCTACTATCTGGATGAAGAAGCGCTGAAGTATATTGATTACGATTTGGATGTTAAAATTTTTACAGATGGGGAAAAACGTCTCTTGGACGTTGAGGAATATGAGCGTCATAAACGCAAAATGAATTATTCTGATGATTTGGACTATATTTTAAAAGAACATGTCAAAATTCTTGTTGATTGGATTAACAATGGACGTGGTCCTTTCTCAGAAGCCTATGTAAACATTTGGTACAAGCGCTATGTAGAACTAAAGAATCGGTAAAGTTGTCAAACTAGGGTGAAAGCCCTGGTTTTTTATTTGAAAAACCCAGCTTTTCAGCTGGGTTGGTCTCTATATATCTAATTTCGTAACAGTAAATTTAATGTGGGAATAGTCTTTTTCAACATCCTTATCCAGCAAGAAAGCTGTAGCATCTTTCTTAACCTGAACCAGGTCAATATTCTGAGCTTGGGCTGCATAGACGCATCCACAATAACATTGACGATATATATCATACTCTTCACACATCTCCACTGAACGTTTGTAGCCCTGATTTTTCTTGAAATCACTTGGAAGATAGTGGGTTGTATAAATTTTTTGCACATCGATTCCGATGCTGTTAATGGTTTGAGAATTCTTATGAGGACTAATGGTCAAGGCTGAGCCAAAATAATCAAAGCCCAGATCCATAGCCACTTGCGCTGTCTTATCCAGGCGGTAGTCAAAGCAAACCTTACAACGGTCGCCACCTTCTGGCTCTTCTTCCAGTCCTCTGACTAACTTACGGTATTCATTTGGTTCGTAGGGAGCTTCTAGGTACTGAACCGTATTTCCTGTTCGCTCATTGAAATCACTGACAAATTTTTGGGTGACGTAAGCCCGCTTGTGGTATTCTGCCTTGGGATGGATATTAGAATTGGCAAAATAGATTGTCACATCAGCATACTTTGTTAAATATTCTAGAGTATAGGTACTGCAAGGGGCACAGCAAACATGCATGAGAATGGTTGGACGTTGCTCATTTTTCTCCCATACTTGTACCATCTTCTGCATGACACGGTCATAATTAATCTTCTGATTGGGGTTCATCTTGCTCAGAATTTCTTCTACATCGATCATGTTCTTCTCCTTTTTCTAGTCTTATTTTATCATATAAGTTAGGAGAGCTCAAATCAATTTAGAAGTGAATATCATAAAAAGGAGGGGTAGGCATTCCCTCCTTTTGTGTTTTTTATAAGTTGTTTTCTATAGAAAGCTTACATCATACCGCCCATCATACTTGGATCCATTGCTGGAGCTGGGGCTGCTGGTTCCGGTTTATTGGCTACGACTGCTTCTGTTGTCAGAATCAAGCTGGCTACAGATGCTGCATTTTGAAGGGCTGAACGGCTCACTTTAACTGGATCGATGATTCCCTCTTCAATCATGTTGACCCATTCGCCAGTTGCTGCGTTGAAACCTGTGCCGACTTCAGCATTCTTCAAGCGATCGATAACAATCGATCCTTCAAATCCTGCATTGTGGGCAATCTGACGAACAGGTTCTTCCAAAGCACGGAGAACAATATTGCGACCAGTTGCTTCGTCTCCTGTCAATTCCAAATCAGCCACTGCTGGAATGACATTGACAAGAGCTGTTCCACCTCCAGCAACGATTCCTTCTTCAACGGCTGCGCGAGTAGCATTGAGGGCATCTTCAATACGGAGTTTCATTTCTTTCAACTCTGTTTCAGTTGCAGCTCCGACCTTAATTACTGCGACACCACCTGACAATTTTGCCAAGCGTTCTTGCAATTTTTCACGGTCAAACTCAGATGTTGTAGTTTCGATTTGAGACTTGATAACCGCAACACGGTGAGAAATAGCTTCTGGATTTCCAGCACCTTCTACGATCACAGTGCTATCTTTGTCCACAGTTACTCTCGCTGCTTGACCAAGTGCTTCAATTGTAGCATCTTTCAACTCAAGACCAAGGTCTTCTGTGATAACTGTTCCGCCTGTCAAGATGGCGATATCTTCGAGCATGGCTTTGCGACGGTCACCAAAACCAGGTGCCTTGACTGCTACCACGTTGAAGGTTCCACGAATCTTGTTCAAAACAAGAGTTGGAAGAGCTTCACCATCCACATCATCCGCAATAATCAAGAGTGGACGATTGCTTTGGAGAATGCTTTCTAGGAGTGGCAAGATTTCTTGGATATTTGAAATCTTCTTATCAGTAATCAAAATGTATGGATTTTCAAGGTCAGCTACCATTTTTTCGCTATCTGTCACCATGTACTGTGAAAGGTAACCGCGGTCAAACTGCATTCCTTCTACAACTTCAAGTTCTGTTTCCATACCACGTGACTCTTCAATAGTGATGACTCCATCTTTGCCAACTTTTTCCATGGCTTCAGAGATGTACTCACCAACTTTTTCAGAACGAGAAGATACAGCAGCAACCTGAGCGATGGCTTCTTTATTAGCAACTGGGATAGCATTATTTTTCAAGGCTTCTACTGCTGCGGCAACTGCTGTTTCAATCCCACGACGAATGCCGATTGGATTTGCTCCAGCAGTAACGTTTTTGATTCCTTCGCGGACAATCGCTTGGGTCAAAACAGTTGCAGTTGTAGTCCCGTCACCTGCGATATCGTTGGTCTTTGAAGCTACTTCTGATACCAATTTGGCACCCATATTTTCAAAATGATCTTCCAATTCGATTTCTTTAGCAATGGTCACACCGTCATTGGTGATGAGGGGTGAACCGAATGATTTTTCAAGAACGACATTACGACCTTTTGGTCCCAAGGTTACTTTAACAGTGTCTGCAAGGATATCGACACCACGGACCATAGCTGAACGAGCATCAGATGAAAATTTAATTTCTTTTGACATACTTACTTTCTCCTTCTATTCTTCAATAATAGCTAAGATGTTAGCTTCGCCAACGATGATGTACTTTTCATCGCCGTCTTTGACATCGAGACCTGCGTGAGCTTCAACTAAGACACGGTCGCCAGGCTTAACGCTTGGAGCAACCAAATCACCGTTCAAGGTACGAATACCTTGTCCAGTAGCTACAACTTGGGCTGTTTTTGTTTTTTCTTGAGCTGAACCTGCAAGGACAAAACCTCCCACAGTTTGTTCTTTTTCTTCGATTTTCAAGACCACGCGGTCTCCTAATGGTTTCAACATCTGATTTCCTCCATAATGAGATAGATATCATTAGCACTCTTTATATTTGAGTGCTAATTCATAGTTCTATTGTATCACTTGGTCAGAAATAGTCAAGAAAAAAGTCTGACTTTGGCAAGATAAAAAGCCTGAGAGCAACTCAGACTTTTCAATGCTTAAAATGGCAACTCCTCCTCTTCCAAGACCAAATCTGCCAAATCTTGTCCTGAGTTATTTTCTCGCATAGCACGTTGGGCACGACTTTCCAAGAGTTGGAATCCTGTAACAAGGACTTCAGTCACATAGTTCAACTGGCCATTTTTCTCAAAGCGACGGGTACGCAATTCTCCATCAACGGAAATGAGACTGCCTTTGGTTGCGTAGCTTGCCAAAGTTTCTGCTAGTCTGCCCCATAGGACCATATTTACAAAATCGGCTTCACGTTCACCGTTTTGATCTTTATAACGACGGTTCACAGCGATAGTTGCTCGCGCTACCGACTTATCATTGTTAGTTTTGTGCAATTCTGGCGTTGCCACGATTCTTCCAATAAGAATAACTTTATTATACATATTTTCTTCCTCCTACTTATCTATTCGCAGGAAATCAAAAAAAGTTACAGAAATTTGTAACTTTTCGAGAAAATTTTTTATTTTTTATGAACCATGAAACCTGTCGCCTGTTGATTGGCCATAATAGTCATATCTGTAATCTGAACACGACGCGGTTGACTGGTCACATAGACCACTGTGTCTGCAATATCCTGAGCTTGCAAGGCCTCAATTCCCTGATAGACGGTCGCAGCACGCTCTTTGTCACCATGAAAACGTACTGTAGAGAAATCTGTTTCGACAATCCCTGGCTGAATGGTAGTCACCTTGATATCCGTTGCGATGGTATCAATTCGCAGTCCATCTGAAAAAGTCTTAACTGCCGCCTTGGTGGCTGAATAGACAGCTGCACCTGCATAGGCATAGATTCCTGCGGTTGATCCCATATTGATAATATGACCCTGATTGGCTTTTACCATTGCTGGCAAGAAACAGCGAGTAACTGCCATCAAACCTTTGACATTGGTATCCAACATGGTCAGCATATCCAACTCTTCATAGTCCTGATAGGGAGCCAAGCCAAGAGCTAGTCCAGCATTATTGACCAAGATATCAATCTGCCCTATCGTTTCCAAAATATCGGAGCAGACAGTCTTGACCATGGTCATATCCGTCACATCTAGTGGAAAGATCCAAACTGTTTGATTTGGATAGGTTGCTGCAAACTCTGACTTGAGAGCCTCTAATTTGTCTGTCCGTCGCCCTGTTAGAACGACATTCTCCCCCTGCTCCAGATATGCACGCGCAATCGCTTCACCAATGCCTGAGGTTGCTCCTGTAATCACTACATTTTTTGCCATCTTATTTCCTTCTATCTGGTCTATCAGATATTAACAACTTCTTAGGCAGTCCAGTGTTTCGCTGGGTCGAATTGTGTTCCGACAACTTGATCTTCTGATAATTCAATAATACCACGTTTTTGCGGAGCGTTTGGCAGATGCAATTCACGAGGACTGCACATCATGCCAAAACTCTTTTCGCCACGAAGTTCGCCTGGGAAAATGAGATTGCCTTTTGGCATCATAGCTCCCGGAAGAGCCACAATGGTTTTCAGACCGACACGCGCATTAGGAGCTCCTGCAACGATTTGCACTGTCTTGTCACTTGCGACTGCAACTTGGCAGATGTTGAGGTGGTCACTATCTGGATGAGCTACCATCTCAACGATTTCGCCAACAACAAACTTAGGTTCCTTGTCATTGATAATTTCTTCTGTAAAATCTTCCGCCTTCAATTCTTGGTTCAAACGAGCGACTTGCTCATCTGTCAAAAAGACTTGACCGCGCTCTGCAATTTCAAACAAACTTGAAACTTCGAAAATATTCCAAGCTACTGTTTCCCCATTATCTTTTAGAAAAACACGGGCTACATTTCCTTTGCGTTCCACTTCCAGTTTGGCATCTCCGCTGTTTTTCACGATGACCATAAGGACATCACCGACATGTTCTTTGTTATATGTAAAAATCATTGTTTCTCTTTTCTCCTATTTCAATCCTGCTAAAAAGTCGTTAATTTGTTGCTTGCTTTTACGGTCGCGATTGACAAAACGGCCGATTTCCTTGTCCTTTTCTAGAACAACAAGGCTAGGGATTCCATAAACATCCCAAAGTTTGGCCAAATCTATATACTGGTCTCGGTCCACTCGAATAAAGGTGAACTCAGGATTGATCTCCTCAATTTCTGGCAAGGCAGGATAGATATAACGACAATCGCCACACCAGTCTGCCACAAAAAGGAAGACTTTCTTGCCATCTTTTTCTACTAAAGATGCCAATTCTTCTAAACTTGCTGGTTGTATCATAAGACTTCCTCCTCATAGACCAGGTCTTCATTTTCATAGACAAAGGTATAATGACGGCCATCCTCAAAAATAACGCCGCCAACCAAGCTCTCCAGACTACTTTCATAAACTTGAACATAGAGGGTCGCAATTTCCCCCATGTCTGAAAAATAGTCTCGCACAATCGCTGTCAACTCTTCCTGAGTCTTCATGAGCTTGCGGTCATCTGCAACTTTTTTCGTAGCAAAGGCAAGGCTTCCAATACCAAGCAGAGCCAAGCCTGCCATCCACATTTTTTTAGCTTTCATACCATTCATTTTAACACAAAAAACACTTCAGGACAAATGAGGAAGCAGCAGAAAAGCAAGTAAAAATCCTCTTCCTTAAAGGAAAAGGACTTCTTATTCTTATTGCCAAGCGCCTGAGTTGCCAACATAGTAACCATCTGGTGTGTAGGTATTGCGAAGCATCTTACCTGATGAAGCTAGATAATACCACTTACCGTTGTCTTTGACCCAATCATTCGCAATCATAGCACCAGAAGAACTTACATAATACCATTCTCCCTTGTCATAAACCCAAGTGCTTGCTTTCATGGATCCTGAAGTTGATAAATAGTACCACTTGCCTTGGTCATAAAGCCAGTCACCAGCAATCACAGCCCCTGATGATTTAAAGGCATACCAGTTACCACCTTGATAGAGCCAAGTTTGATTGAACATGACTCCTTTATCGTTCATAAAGTACCAAGTTCCCTTGTCCTTAACCCAATCGTTCTGCACTAATTGGCCTTGTTTTTGATAGTACCAGTTTTGGTTTGACTGTAGCCAGCTTTCTGCTTTTACAATCGGATAAAGTTCTTTGAAAGATCCTCCATCATATTTATGACTAATAGACTTGTGTTTTTCAAGTTTCAACTCACCATTGTCATAGTCTGCCCAAGCAAAGACTTTTTGACCATTGACAGTCTCTGGTAAGGTAGCAGTGTAAGTCTTTGTTTGATAGTCCCATTTAGTATCAAGGTAGGTGTATTGATCATTTGACTCTTCAATACGATAGTAACCTCTCTTTCCACTATCATTATGAATATCATCCACAACTTTCGTTGACCAGGTCTTCACTTCATTTCCACTCTTAGCCTCGACCTTGATATCTCCTCTATAGCCATATGGAACATAGAAATTCAGATAACGCCCTTCTACACCAATCATAGACTTGTCCTTTTCTTGACCTAGGAAATTGACAGTCTGATCTTGACCATTGAGACTAACCGTCCACTCGATTTTCTCATTTTTTGGCAAATCCAATACTTTAATATCCACTTCATGGCCATTATTAAATCGGAGAATCTTGCCATCTTGATACTGAACGCCACATTTAACAACCCATTCTTCTTTTAGCTCGAAGGCCTGACCTGAATGAGGAAAAGCCAGTAAAGCTAGGCCTGCTAGAGACAAACCAAATAGTGTGATTTTTTTCATTGTAAATCCTCCTTAACCTTTGTTATGTTAATTATATCACTATGTTTTTAATTTGCAACTCATATCCTAAATATGCAATCAAAAAACCTCTGAGATTCTTCTCAAAGGTTCTGATTATGCTAATTACTGTTCTCAACTGCTGCAGTGACAAAGGCAGTGTAGAGTTCTTCTGGGCGGTTTGGACGACTTGAAAGTTCAGGGTGATACTGACAAGCTACAAAGAATTTATTTTCAGGAATCTCCACAATTTCAACCAAACGATTGTCTGGAGAAACACCTGAGAAGACAAAGCCTGCTTCCTCAAACTGCTCACGGAAGGCATTGTTAAACTCATAGCGGTGACGGTGACGGCGTTGCACCACTTCTTGATTGTGATAAGCAGCCGCTGCCTTAGATCCACGTTTCAGCTTAGATGGATAAAGTCCCAAGCGAAGGGTTCCCCCCATATCCTCAACATCAATCTGATCACGCATGATATCAATGATAGGATATTTTGTTTCTGGTGCAAGTTCAGCAGAATTGGCACCTTCAAGACCCAAAACATGACGAGCAAACTCGATACAAGTCAACTGCATTCCCAAGCAGACTCCCAACATTGGAACATCATTTTCACGCGCATAACGGATGGCTTGGATTTTCCCTTCTGTACCACGTTGGCCAAAACCACCTGGTACGATGATTCCATCTGCATCAGACAAGAGCTCTGCCACATTCTCTGCTGTCACATCATTGGCATTGACCCAATTAATCTTAACTTCTGCATCGTTGGCATATCCAGAGTGTTTCAAGGCTTCAACCACAGAGATGTAGGCATCTTGCAACTCCACATACTTACCGACAAGGGAAATCTTAACTTGTTTCTTAAGGTTCATGACCTTGTCTACCATAGCTGACCATTCTGTCATATCCGCTACTGGTGCATCTAATTTCAAATGGTCACAGACAATTTGGTCCATACCTTGCGCCTGCAAGTTCAATGGAATTTGGTAAAGGTGTTCAACGTCCAACGATTCGATAACGGCTTCTGGTGCCACATCACAGAATTGGGCTAGTTTGTTTTTAATTCCTTGACCAGCTGGTTGCTCTGTACGAATCACCAACATATTTGGTTGGATTCCCAAGCCACGCAATTCTTTGACAGAGTGTTGAGTTGGTTTGGTCTTCATTTCACCAGCAGCCTTGAGGTAAGGAAGCAAGGTTGTATGGATGTACATAACATTATCCGCACCAACATCTGCCTTCATCTGACGAAGAGCCTCTAGGAATGGCAAGGACTCGATATCTCCTACTGTTCCACCAACCTCTGTGATAATGACATCAGAGTCTGTCGTTACAGCGGCACGCTTGATTTTCTCTTTCAAAGCATCTGTGATATGAGGAATGACTTGAACAGTTGCCCCAAGGTATTCTCCACGGCGTTCTTTACGAAGAACTTCACTATAAATTTTCCCAGTTGTCACGTTGGAATATTTGTTAAGATTGATATCGATAAAACGTTCATAGTGGCCCAAGTCCAAATCAGTCTCAGCTCCATCATCTGTCACAAAGACTTCCCCGTGCTGGTAAGGACTCATAGTTCCCGGATCAATATTGATATAAGGGTCAAACTTTTGAATGGTTACTTTGAGACCACGATTTTTCAAGAGACGGCCCAGACTTGCTGCCACAATCCCTTTCCCAATAGACGATACCACACCACCAGTTACAAAAATATATTTCGTAGACATAGATTCCTCTTTCTAAAATGCTCAAGGTCTTGCTAACTACGAGGGGACATAGAAAACAAGACCCTACTAATAAGAATAATCTGGGACGACTGCACCAGATTCACAACTAAAATGCAAGAAGATAACTTCTTGAAAAAACAAAAATAGCTCCCTAAGAACTAGGGAGCCCCGACCTCTAAAAGAGGTGCCCGAACAATATGATACCTAAAAATAGGATAATTGTCAATAGCTAATTTCTATTCCTCGATGTTTTCAGCATCATCGTCTGAAAACTCATCATCTTCTTCGTTGAGATCCACGTCTTCTCCCAAGTCATCTGGGGCGATTTCGTTGATTTCTGCATCGTAAGCTTCCACTTCATTTTTCTCATCATCTGGATTTTCATCATCATATGAAAGAGCTGGATCTGCTTCGTATGCATCTTCATCTTCTGGATCATCAGCATTGTAGTCAATAGCATCTGAATCGCCATCCATGAAGGCATTGACACGTTTTTTCTTAGCTTTTGGTGCTACTTCATCGTCGTCATTTTCCTCAAGAGCGATGATTTCTTCGTCGATTTCGTCCACACCATACCATGAACGAAGACCCCATTTGTTGTCTCCAAGTGAGATGAAGCTACCGTCAAAGTTCAACTCCGTGTAGAACAAAGGCAAAGCTTCGCGGATATCGCTGTTTGATGTTCCAAGGTAGTTTTGAATTTCGTTTACAAGATCGCTAAAATGCATCTCATGGTCGCGACCACGAAGTTCCAAGATAGCACGCGCTACCTCAATCATAGATAGTTCACTTTTTTCTTGCCCAGCAAATACTTCTAATTCCAAAGCGTTTCTCCTCATTTATACTACTATCGCCAGAGCGAACAGACTCTGACCTCATTTTATCATTTACTCTTTATTTTACGATAATTTTGCGGAATAGTCAAAGGTTAAGGGGAACTAATACAAATCTTCTAAGCTTACTAACTTCTCAAAGTAATTTCCACTTGACTTGACGAAGTGGAAATTAGTCTAAAACGGATTTTTATTGCTTTGCTACCCAGCCGATGGTGTCACTAGGTGGATTTTCAATATCAATCCAGATGAATTCGATACCGATTTCGCCATTTTTAAACTTAGTCAAGCGAATACCATTGATTTCCAGTTCATTAAGTCGTTGACCTGTCAAGACCTCTCGTTCCTGCAAAATGAAAATCATACATAGAAATTTTTTAAAATTTTCTCTATCCTAGACCTGCTATTATTTCAGAAGCTATACTAGCTGATTCCAAACGTAGTATGGTCATTTCATCTACCTTCCCTAATAATGGCATTGCACCATACCAAACAATGGTCTTGTTCACCAATAGAATAGGCGTGACTATTTTTGATTGAGTAAAAGACACTTTAATCTTCTTGTTCTTCAACTGGAATGGCCAGGATTTGTTTGCAACAGTCTCTGGTATACATATCTCAATTTGACTAATCCTAAATTCTTTTAGAAAATTCATCAGTTTTGTCTGGTGCACATAAGGCAAAATAAGCATACATTCCTGTCTTTCCCCTGCTAAGTCCTCCCTCAACACATTCTCATATCTACTATCAACATAAACGAATTGTTTCTCCTCACCCTCAATGGCACGATAATCCATCTTTCGATAAGCTACTTGTCGTTTCTGAAACATCTTTTCTAAATAAGGAACATGAATATCCACATAATCGAAAATCCGCACTAAAGACTTATCCTTGTAGTTTCTATGGATCCGACCTGCGTACTGAATCAAATTATTTTTCCAAGAAAAGGGTGCTGCCAAGATAAGCGTGTCTAGCTGAGGTAAGTCAAAACCTTCGCCAATGTATTTTCCAGTAGACAACAAAACAAATCCTTTATCTAGCTGTTCTAGCGTCTTTAGTAAACTTGTTCTCTCTCGGACTTTGGTTTTTCCACTAATAATATAAAAATCATCAATCTCTTTCTCTTTCAATAATTTTTCAAAGACATCTATCTGTTGAATTCGATTTACTAGAACCAAGATATTCCGCCCTTCTGCCACTTGGGCTAGAATATCCTTGAGAATCAACTGATTCCTCACTGAATCTGTAGCAATCCAATCACTAAGCTGTATGAAATTACTTGCTTTGGTCTTTTCAATTTCCAAATGACCAAAGGAAGTGAATCTTAGTTGCAATTGCCGTTTAAAATCCGTTTCCCTCTTATCAGCAGTATGAAGTATCTCACCAATTCTCTGAAAAACGATAGGCTCATGACCATTCTTACGCTCAGGCGTAGCCGTCAAACCGTAAAGATACTTCCCTCTAAACTGAGCAACAACTTTTTCAAACATCAAGGCAGAGACATGATGACACTCATCCACAATCATCATCTCATACTCATCCAAAAGACTTTGACTATTTTCCAACTTAAATAGAGATTGAATCATAACAACATCAACCAGTTTACTCAGCCATTTCTTAGTCCCACCATACTGCCCAACATAGCCTATTACCTTTTCACGACCTGATGCCGTATAACGGGTAGCTTCTTCCTCTTCGAAAGTCAAAAAATGGTTTAAACGATCCAGCCATTGGTCTAAGAGTTGCTTATTATGAACTAGGATAATTGTTTTGGTCTTCCGTTCAGAGATGAGAGCAGCACCTAAAACGGTCTTCCCAAAACCAGTCTCCGCATGGAGTAAACCATTTTCTTTGGAAATCATATCTGACAGGGCTAACTCTTGCTCAAAAGTGAGTTCTCCCTTAAATTCCACTCTAATAGACCTTTGTACCTTTCTCCTATCTTCCACAGATACCTGCTTAAATTTATCTTGCAATGGATATAGCAAGCCTCTTGGCAGCCATAAATAATGATCGGATTCTCCAAATAAATACATTCGCTCAGGAATTTGATAGGTTGGCTGTCGCATAGCCTGCTTTAAATAAAATTCGGGATTAGAAAATGAAGCCATATTTTTCAAGAAAAACAGTGTCTTTGGTGTCACAGACGATTTTTTAAGTTGGATAGTATTGGATAAGACGATCTGCAATACCTTGTCCAATTCTTGCTTGCCTAACTCCTCTTGAATTAACAGTGCCACTTTAGCAGTTGAAATCCTCTGGATTTCTTGTAGATACCTCCATTGGTCTTCATAAGGCTGAAAATGTTCATCCACAAAAACCGTTCGCCCTTGATGATAAGCTTCTCCTTGAAAAGGAAGGGCAATCAAATTACCAAATCCACCTTTAGGAAGAACATCCTGATTTGGAAACATGCGATCAAAAGAATCAAAGGACAGTTGCATACTTTCCTGCATTGCCAGTTCTAACAGTTTCTTTCCAAACAAGCGAGCCTCTCGACTCGGAATCGCTTCCTCAAAGAAGAACCAAATATGGAGTCCGTGACCCGAACGAGAAATCTCTAAATGGGCTTCCATCTGGCGTTCCTTGGCTATTCTTCGAATGGCTAAACCGGCTTCTTTCCAATCTCTTTCATCCAAATCCAGTACCAAAAAATAACAGCTATCATCTAAGTGCATAGGAAAGATACCGATGGCTGTCTCCCCGCGAAAATGAGATTTCAAAACGAAATCCGTCAATGTCTGGAAACTCCGTTTTTCAGGCGGCAACTGCTTCCAACCATAATCATAGGATGGAAAATACTGGATTTTCCCTTGATCATTGATAAAACTCTTAGCATAAACATCATAACGGCCAGCAAACACGGAGGTAAACAATTGTAATTTTTCTTGCGTCGTCAAGTGACTACTTTGAAGTTGGAACATCTCCTCGAACTGAGAACGTTCCATAACAAACTGGCTCTTGTCCTTAAGACGTTTACACAAGAAAAACTCACTATCCCCATTAAAAGAAGAAAAAACATCAAGTACTTCTACCACAATTCCAT
The DNA here is from genome assembly GCA_905221245.1 of bacterium. Lineage (GTDB taxonomy): Bacteria > Bacillota > Bacilli > Lactobacillales > Streptococcaceae > Streptococcus. The sequence goes on along the minus strand of CAJNCK010000007.1, from coordinate 127,664 downwards.
CCAAAGACACAAAAACAGCCATAACAGTCACCTCCTTGATACCTATAGGCTGATTATAACAAGAATGGCTAAAATTGTACACGAAAATAAAATCCGAATAATACTTATTCCGTCTCGCACCAGAAGGTACGAGGTAAATAGAGTTTAAACGAGCAGTCTATAAAATTAAAAAAACGTATATTATCAAGAGACACTAAATCTTTGATGATATACGTTTTCTTATGGGAATATTTACCTTATTTTGCCCCTAAAATTCAATGTTTACTCAGTATGAGGATTTTTAAAGATCGAGTTCTAGATACATCTTTTCTGAGGACAGATCGTTTTGACCACCGAGCAAGAGATTTTCAAAAAAAGCTGTTAAAAACTCAGGACGTCTCTGTAAGATCTTTGCATTATCTAATACCAAGGCATCACGAAAATACTTGGCATGTTGCTGAAATGGTGTATTATCAATATCAAAACCAAACTCACGAAGATACTGAATCAAAAAGACCGTTACCGTCCGAGTGTTTCCTTCGCGAAATGGATGAATCTGCCAGATTCCTGAAATAAAATGCTGGATTTGTTTAACCACATCCGCCTGAGTTAGTGTCGCATATGCAACTTGTTTTTCCTGATTAAAATCATAATCCAAGGTCATTTGAATCATGGAGTAATCAGAGTACACAACACTTTCACCATTCAAAACAGGTTCATTCTTTGTGATATTTGTCTGACGAAATTGCCCCACCGGAATGGAGGTTTCAAATATATCTTGAAACAACTCCTTATGAATAGCAAGTAAGGTCGCAGGACTAAAGCTAAAGCCTCTTCTAGACAATAGTTCTACAATACGTAGAGAAACCAAGTCTGCCTCCTCCGTACTTGCATCAATGGTATGATGATAAGCCGTTGCATCCTCATAAACCTGCTCATAAGTCAGTTCTCCCCGGGACTGTTTCTCAGCCAAAGATTCCATATACTCTGATGGCACTAGATTGTCAACTTTCTGCAGACCAAAACCTATCCGCCATAAATCACGCTTAACTTCATAAGACAAGTTTGGATTGTCAATGTTGTAAGTTGGTTGCATAGAAATATCCTTTCAATTGTTTTTCTGTGTCATCGGTAAATGGTGAAATGGGTATGGAATTGGCGAAAATTGTAAAAGCCCTCGCAATAGGTTCTATGAAGAGAAATAATGAAAGAGTTATATTCAAGATTCCATGCACTCAGCAGAAATGTCCGTTGGACGAATGGTTTGATTAAACAAATAAATCTTGCGCACATACTTATCAAATTCATTGGCATACACCACTCTGAACTCGTTGGTCTGTTCAAATCCCAACTCAATTCCCCCAACACCTGAGAAGAAAGCTGCAATGTTGTACTTATCAGGACGGTTAGAACTTACAGAATTTGTTGTGTAGTAAGCTGGTTTCTAAAGATTCAATTTGTCTCTCAAATCTCTTAAATCACGTCTATGCCTATCTAAATCATTTTCATATATTTTTATCCTAGGATCTTCATTAGATACAATATAGAAACAATTTCTTGCATGATCAAAAGCCTCACTTACATGGGCCAGAGCATTTCGAATTTTTCTTTGCCTATCCCATTCTACCTCTATCTCTTTAGCTATAGAAAACTTAACACAATAGCTTTTTATATTCCCACTATAATCGTCATAGAGTTGTTTACTTTTTAGCTTATCCTCTAGCTCGGCGTGCTCACACATATACATTCCTCGAATAGCGTTTAATTCGTCCCATCTTGCTAATCCAATATCTATAGACTCTTTAAATTTCTGCTTAACATGTTCAATCGTGTACTTATCATCTGTCGCAACAGATATAAATGAAAAATTAGTAAATAGATTAATATTCTCCTCATCTTGTAATTTTTCAACAACTTTTTGAGAGATCGTAGAATACTCATTTCGAGAATATAATACAAAAAAACGCTTATAATTTTTTGATTTTCTCACTTCAACTAAATAGTCTAATCCCTTTTCAGCATCTGTTCCTCCCCCTAAATCAAAGTCAGAAATAAAAAAGTCATATCGTTCTTCTCCACCTCTTATCGTCAATAAGCTTTTTGCTTCACTAATATTAGTAACAACTTTGATATTAGGTTGATATCCCTTAGATTCTATGTGTTCTTTTACTGCTTTAAATCTACTCTCATGAGGCCTCTTATTTGCACCTCTTATAGAATCTTCTAACCAAATCACTCTCACTTCATTTCTCAATTTTAGTTACTCCATTTTTATTTCAAAATTTACATTTGTTGTGTCTTGAGATACATCTATTTTCCAATTATACTCGTCACAAATTTCTTTAACCAAGTATAATCCGACACCTGTCCCAAAATTTTTTGAACTGACTCCTAGGTCAAATATATTTTCAATAGGTTCTACCTTTATTGGTGCTGTATCTGAGCTAATAATTAATTTATTTTCATTATCTAAAAAAGAAAAATTTATAAAAGTTGCATTGTTATCAATAGCATTTGAAATTAAATTGTCTACTAAAATTGCAAACTCAAAAACATCTATTTCTCTTCCAAATTCTCCAGGACTTATCTCATCAATAATCCTTTTTCTATGCGGGCTAACCTTAAGATAGCTCTTTAAATATGACTTAATATCAATTAGTTGCTTACCTATTAGATCATATGTACCTAATTTCAAAAACTGTCTTTTTATAGTACTAAGACGATCCGCACTTCTTTTGAAATCAATAATATATTCACTGACCCTATCATATTCTTTAGTTTTTCGAAAATCTTCAGCCAGATCACTAATGGTATAAACCAAGTTATCGCTGATTGTATTTAATTCATGAACAAATAATTCCTGTTTTTCTGGATCTTTTTCTTGTAGCATTACTTTTTGAATAGTATTTTGTGTTTCTAATTGAGCATTTGCTTCTATCAAGTGTTCATTTTTTTGTTCCAGTATCTCAGCCTTTTGTTCAGCTATTCTTTTTTCTCTTTCTTCTTGTCTCCGAGCCTGTCTTTCTTTTCTTCGTTCTTCCCTCTCTTTTTCGAGCCTTCGTTCATCTTCCATGCGATCTTCAGCACTAATTTGCGTAGCAATTTTATTTCTTTCACTAATCAACTTACTAATAATTGGTTTCAAAATATTAATTAGTAGCTTAACTCGCTCATCTTCTCTTGAAAATCCTTCACGAGAGGATGTTGAAATATCTTCAAGTTCATCATTATCCAAGATATCGAAGGATATTTCTCCTTCTAAATAGACTCTCATTGCTTGACTATTATCTAAATACTCAAGAAAATTTTCCACTGCTAACTTATCACGGACATATAATTTCAACCTGTTAGGTTTATGAACATCATTTTTTACAAAATTTGGATCATTTTGCTTAGCCTCATTTGTATTTATTGTCGAATGAATACCAATCCAACCTTTTAATTCATAAGGAAAAAACTTAGATTTTCCAGAAGTAGTTATGAACCTTTCTCTACCTTCTATATTTTTAAAATCTTCTTTTGAAAATTTGACAACATCCCTTCGTTTTGTCCTAAAATCTTCATATTTACTATTTGGAATTAATACACTTTTCGATAACTTATGGGATAAATTATTTTCTAAATCATTTTCAAAAAAGGCAAAAAAGTTTTTGAACGCTATTTTTTTCTCTACTTTTTCAAATGTTGCTCTTTTTCGAGAATCAGTAATATAGGCTACTTCTATACTTGCATTAATATTATCTAAAAGATAGTAATCGGCCAAGCGAAGTTTTAAAGATTCGAATTTTGTCTCAGCAAATCCTGACATATTTACATCGACTAATTTAACAAGAGTTCCTGTATCATATTGTTCCCATAACTCTCTATTTTCAATCCCAACTTCTGAAGCATCTACTCTTATTAGTTCTGGAATATCATTATCATTTTTATCAGTTGAATCTAACATCCATGCAGTTGTTACACCAGCTTTTTTTGAAACAATATAGTACTTTTTAGAGAGAAACAACGTAGCTAGTTTACCTATCCCCTTGCGTCCTTTAATTTTATCTGACAATTCATTTTCAGACAAACGCTTATTCCTGCCTATTAATGCATATTTTGTAGCCAAGTCATTATAAGACATGCCACTTCCATTATCTATTATCTCCAAAATAGATTTTTTCTTATTAATAGAATTAATATATAACTTTACATTTGTTGCACCAGCATCTAATCCATTTGCTACAAGTTCAGAAATAGCACTCCATCTATTAGTATACATTTGTTTACCAAGTAAATTTAAAGCATAGTATGAAAAATTGAACTGTATTGTATTTTTTTCTGACATATTAATTCCTTTTTACAAATTATTTTCTTCAAAGAAATCTTTTATTCTATTAGCTAAATGAATACTTAAAATTGGAGGAACAGCATTACCAATCTGGGTATTAATTGCTTGTAGACCTCCGACAAACTTATAATTATCTGGAAAAGACTGTATTCTTGCACCTTCCCTTGCAGTCAAAGCTCTATTTTGACTAGGATGAATGCACCGTAAGGAGGATGGAGTTGATAAATTATTTGTTATGGTCGTTGAAGGTCTATCCCACCACAATCTACCGTATGTATTACGATATCCTGAGGTTAAATAAAGTGCTCTATCTAACAATCCATCTTCTACCATTCTATTTATATCATTCTTACCTTGTCCTTCCTTAAGTGCAGCCATAATTTTCTGCAATCTTTGTCCATGATTACGACTTACATGATTAAATAATTGATCTTGATTACCTCTCATTAAAATTTGATAATCTGTTTGCGGATCTTCCACATATTGGTCTGCTCTGTCATTATTTCCTAAACTAGGTAAATCTCCAATAGCATCTCTTAAATTGAAGGGATTTTCAGAAGTACACTTTTCTGGAAAGCTCCATTCAAACTCAATATTTAAATCATTTCTTACACCAATCAAAAAGACGCGTTCTCTATTTTGTGGAACACCGTAATCCTTAGCATTAAGTAATTCTGTATAAACGCTATATCCATGAACATCTCCAAAGCTAGATAAATCTTTAAAACTTTCTTTTACATTTCGAATAATTGGTCCATTTTGCTCGTTTTTCATGGTTAGCAAACCATAAACATTTTCAAAAACAAACATTTTAGGTTGGATAAATGAAAGTATCCTTCTATATTCACGATACATTTTTGCTCTCTTATCATACTGTCTCTTGCCAACCGTACTAAAGGACTGACAAGGTGGACCACCAATAACTATATCAACTCTTTTTGAACTGATTCCTTTGGATTTTAAAAATTGTTCATCTATATTAGCAATGTCTTCCTCAATCATAGTAACTCTAGGATAATTTTGTCTGAAAGCTTCTGCTGCATCATGATTGAATTCATTTGCAAATCTAATGTTAAAGTCATTTCTGGAAACAAATTTATTATTTTTAATTGTCTTCTGAAAGCCAAAAGTCAATCCTCCAGCACCAGAAAATAAATCTACAACTTCTATCATTTCTTACCCTTTTTCAAAAAATATTCTCAGTTTCCATTATACCAAAAACCCCAGCAAATTGCCGAGGTTTATAGTTTATTTCACCAACTTCTTCATCTCATCAATACGTGCAACGGTCACATCATACTTGGCTTGGTAGTCGGCTTGTTTGTCGCGTTCTTTTTGGACGACTTCTGGTTTGGCGTTGGCTACGAAGCGTTCGTTAGATAGCTTCTTGCCGACCATGTCCAGTTCTTTTTGCCATTTAGCCAGTTCCTTGTCGAGACGAGCTAGTTCTTCTTCGACATTGAGGAGATCAGCCAGTGGCAAGTAGATTTCTGCTCCTGTGATGACGCTTGACATAGCGAGTTCAGGTGCAGGGATGGTTGATGCGATTTCCAAGTGCTCTGGATTTGTGAAGCGTTTGATGTAGTTAACATTACTGTTAAAGAAAGCTTCCAAGTCGCTATCGCTAGTCTTAACAAGGATGGTAATAGGCTTGCTTGGAGCTACGTTTACTTCAGCACGCGCATTACGAACAGCACGGATCAAGTCTTTGAGGCTTTCCACACCAGTGTGAGCCGCAAGGTCTTCAAAGGCTGGGTTGACAGTTGGGTATTCTGCTGTCACGATAGAGCCTTCTGAGATTTGTCCAAAGATTTCTTCTGTCACAAATGGCATGATTGGGTGAAGGAGACGAAGGATCTTGTCCAAGGTGTAAAGGAGAACAGAACGTGTGATGACTTTCTCTTCTTCATTGTCGCTATAAAGGACTTCCTTAGTCAACTCAACGTACCAGTCCGCAAATTCATCCCAGATAAAGTTGTAGAGGATGTGTCCAGCTACACCAAACTCAAACTTATCAAAGTTTTCAGTGACTTTTCCGATGGTTTCATTGAGGTTGTGGAGAATCCAGCGGTCTGTGACATTTCCAGCTTCCTTGTTAGCAACTTTTTCCACATTAGCCGTTGCTTGCTCAAGGGTCAAGCCTTCATTGTTCATGAGGATATAGCGAGAGATGTTCCAGATTTTGTTAATGAAGTTCCATGAAGCATCCATTTTCTCGTAAGAGAAGCGGACGTCTTGCCCTGGTGCAGAACCGTTTGAAAGGAACCAACGAAGAGCATCGGCACCGTATTTCTCGATAACATCCATCGGGTCAATCCCGTTACCGAGAGATTTAGACATCTTGCGCCCTTGCTCGTCACGGATGAGACCGTGGATAAGGACGTTTTGGAATGGCTGACGGCCAGTGAATTCCAAGGATTGGAAAATCATACGAGACACCCAGAAGAAGATGATGTCGTAACCTGTTACCAAGGTTGAAGTTGGGAAGTAACGTTTGAAGTCTTCTGAGTCGACATCAGGCCAACCCATAGTTGAGAATGACCAAAGTGCAGAACTGAACCAAGTATCCAAGACGTCTTCGTCCTGAGTCCATCCGTCACCTTCTGGAGCTTCTTCGCCGACGTACATTTCACCCTCAGCATTGTACCAAGCAGGGATTTGGTGACCCCACCAGAGCTGACGTGAGATTACCCAGTCATGGACATTTTCCATCCATTGGAGGAAGGTATCGTTGAAACGAGGTGGGTAGAATTCTACCTTGTCCTCTGTGTCTTGGTTGGCAATGGCATTCTTGGCCAATTGGTCCATCTTGACGAACCATTGAGTAGACAAGCGTGGCTCAACCACTACACCTGTACGCTCTGAGTGACCAACACTATGGACACGTTTTTCGATTTTAACGAGGGCACCGATTTCTTCCAACTTAGCAACGACTGCCTTACGAGCTTCAAAACGGTCCATGCCTGCAAACTCAAAGGCCAAGTCATTCATAGTTCCGTCATCGTTCATGACGTTAACTTGTGGCAAGTTGTGACGTTGACCAACCAAGAAGTCGTTTGGATCGTGGGCAGGTGTGATTTTAACCACACCAGTACCAAACTCAGGATCAGCGTGTTCGTCTCCAACGATTGGAATTAATTTATTAGCGATTGGAAGGATAACATTTTTACCAATCAAGTCCTTGTAGCGTGGGTCTTCTGGATTGACCGCAACGGCAACGTCTCCAAACATGGTCTCAGGACGAGTTGTCGCAACTTCAAGGGCGCGTGAACCGTCTTCTAACATGTAGTTCATATGATAGAAGGCACCTTCGACATCCTTGTGAATCACCTCGATATCAGAAAGGGCTGTGCGAGCTGCTGGATCCCAGTTGATGATAAACTCACCACGGTAGATCCAGCCTTTCTTGTAAAGATCCACAAAGACCTTACGAACGGCTTTTGACAAACCTTCGTCAAGGGTGAAACGCTCGCGAGAGTAGTCTACAGAGAGCCCCATCTTGCCCCATTGTTCCTTGATGGTTGTCGCATATTCGTCTTTCCATTCCCAGACTTTCTCTAGGAATTTTTCACGCCCCAGGTCGTAACGGCTAATGCCTTCGCCACGCAAGCGCTCCTCAACCTTAGCCTGAGTCGCAATCCCTGCGTGGTCCATCCCTGGAAGCCAAAGCGTGTCAAAACCTTGCATGCGTTTTTGACGGATAATGATATCTTGAAGAGTCGTATCCCAAGCGTGACCAAGGTGGAGTTTACCAGTTACGTTTGGTGGTGGAATCACGATTGAATAAGGCTTAGCCTTTTGATCGCCTGAAGGCTTGAAAACATCATCATCAAGCCATTTTTGGTAACGACCAGCCTCAACCTCGGCTGGATTGTATTTAGGTGAAAGTTCTTTAGACATGTGTGTGTCCTTTCTCTATTGTATTCATTTTATCTTGAATCTGCTTAGCAACCTCTTCTGCAGACAGATTCGTATTATTTATTTTAAGGTAGTGGTGCAACTCATTCGGTTGATGTTGGGAATTTAATTGAAGTGTTTCAGCTGTCTCTATAATTTCTCTTTCAGATACCTCAATATGTCGTTTTAAGGGTTTGTGCTTTAATCGATTCTCCGTTCGATTTCGATGTAAGCGCTCCTCAAGACTTGTTTCCAACTCCACAAAAAGAATCTCTTGATGATAGTCATCCAACAAATCCTGAATTTTCTTCAAATACATCAGCTGGTACTGATTTGAAAAATCAATCACGTCTGTTAAAATCACATATCGCTGATTTCTAGCGCTAGCTCCAAGGAAAGAAAAGGTAATTCCACGAACAAATTCCCACATCTCCTCTGTGTAGTCCTGATAGATTTCTAGCGCAAAATCGATGGCTTGATGGTTATAAAAGAGGGTAGCATTCGTCAGTCGAGATAACTCTTGACCAATCGTCATTTTTCCTGAAGCTGGAGCACCAATGATGAAAAGATGCATCAAATCACCTCCCACTCACTCCTCAGCATCCGCCACAGTCCGGACTCGTAAAATGAGACGTTCTGTTTCCAAGCGTTCTGGCAGTTCAGTTCTTGCCATCCTTTTGCCTCGCTTTCTTAATGAAGCTCCCCATAGGGTCTACTCGGTCATCTAAATAGCGATAAACGCGCTGGTGGCCATCCCCCATAAAGTAAGTCGGCGCAAAACGGTCATTCTTAAAATGCCCCTTGTCATCCAAAAATTCTGGATCAGCAAGTCGCTCGATAATCTTGGCAAAGATATGACAGATTCCATCTTCCTCGATAATCCGATCTACCTGACAATCCAATACTACTGGACAGTCCTCTAAAATCGGTGCCTGAGTCCGTTCAGAAATCTTGTAGTCTAGCCCCAGGTGTCTCAATTTCTCTCGATGACTGATAAAACCAGCCTGCTCCATCTCGAGCATGAGATTTTCATCAGGGATATTCACGGTGAACTTCTGGTAATGCTTGATTTGCTCAGCCGCATTTTCCTCAGTACCAACACCGATGACTAGCCAATCTCCCAAACTATAGGAGGAACTACAGGTCGTAATATTGTACCCAAAATTCTGATCCTGATAACCCAAAATGAAAATAGGAAATCCATAGTAGAGTTTACTTGTTTTAAAAGATTGCTTCATAACAACCTCCTTTTACTAAGACGCAAAAGAAAATCCCTGCCATCTACATGACAGGGACGAATGTATTTATCCGCGGTACCACCCAATTTCGGGCAGAGCCCGCAACTCTTGTCTTTAAAACAAAAAGACACTTTTATTTCAATTTTTCATCCATTAGCAACCAGTTTTGACACATTTGTGGACTTCTCAGCACCGCCACTTTCTGTAAAATGTGGGATTCAAAACACCTCTAATGGCTCTATTGTAGCAAGATTTTTTCGGAAATGCAAGGCACAAGAAAGATTACTTTAACTTGATGCCATTTTCCTTCAATTTCTTGATGGTAGCTGGGCCGATTCCTTTCAAGGCAAGGAGTTCTTTTTCAGTCCAGTTTTTGAAATCTGAAGCAGACTTAATTCCTTCGTCGTAGAAAGTTTTGGCACGGTCAAGTGGAAGTCCACCCAAATTTGCAGCAAAATCTTCTACAGAATTGGCTACTTTTTGAGCTTGCTCTTTGGTAGCTTCTACTGCTTGTTCAACTTTTTTAGAAACAGCCTTACCAGCTTCGCTCGCTGATTGCTCTGCACGTTTCACGACTTTTTTTGTCTCTTCTACAACCTTAGTCACAGTACTTGAAAAAGCACCTGCGCGACGGAGGCTATTTCGTAATTGTTTTTTACGATTGAGTTTCTTTGACATGATAAAATCCTTTCAATAAAAAACCCCTGCTCTGACAAGGATTTAATATAAATATTCTATCAAGATTTCGGCGAAAAATCAAGAATCAATCTCGTTTAATAATTTCGCTCACCAAACAAGCCTTCTGGCAAATCATGGAATCCCTTACCTGCCTTGAAGTTTTCAAATTTTCCAAGCAAGAACTGATAAGCATCCAAGCGGCTTTCATAACGAATCATGGCATCTTTGGCACGCTCGTCTTGGTCTTCTTCGTAGATTTTTTGACTTTCCTTGTGCGCCATGTCATTGATCATAATCTGGGTATTGACCCAAGCTTCAAATTCCTTCATAAATTCATGTTCGTAACTCATTTTTTCTCCTTATTCTAGTCCACGGAAATAGTCCGTGTCAATCTCACGGTAGGGCTGGATATCCTGAACGTATTCCAGTACACCTTGGAATTCTCCGTTTTCATCGTGTACTGCGGCATAGGTGATGTGGACAAACTTGCCTCGTGATTCAGATTTGAACCACATTTCATACTTATCCTTGGTCCCCTCACGAAGGCCCTTCATGATAGTCTTGACCTTGTCCAAGTACTTAGGTGGATGGCAAAGTTCGACATTCCGTCCGACTTGGGACGGTGTTCGTTTGAAAATCATCTCATCAGCTGGCGTATTGTCATTGTAATACTGAAAAATATCGTCTTTATTGACAAAGGTAATCTCCATAGGGAGGTGATTGAGGATGAGATTGGCCTGCTCGACCGAGAGATAGCCATTGCCAAAAGCCTGTTGACTATGGCGGTCCAGTACTGCTTCCTTTTCCTTGGGGGTAAAGGTAATGGTGAACTGGCCTTCTGGCGTATCGATAACTTGCTGAACTCGCCCCTCTGCCGTTTCTAGCTGAATAGGCTCCTCTTCGCTCTTTTCCTCAACAAAACTCTGTCTTTCTGGCACCCATTTCTCAGACGGACGGATGATAGCATAGCCGTAGGAATCGCTCTCCTCCGCAATCTGAAGCCAGTCATCCTGAGTGAAGGACTCAAGGAGAATCATGAGAAGGATGGACTCTTCCTTGAAAATCATACTTTCAAACTCTGTCGCAAAAGCTTCAAAAGCTTCCTTTACAGTGGAAATCGGAACTTCTGGCAATGACTTAGCTGTCGCTAGGGCTGTCTGAAAGAGTTCTCTGATCTGGTCATCCACTCCCCACATGACCTTAGGAGGTGAATCGTGTCCATAGCGCTCCATGATAGGAAAGAAGAGTTCTTCCTTGCGCTGGTAGTGGATGTCAAATTGGCCAACAAGTCCCATCTGACGGACCAAGCCCTTGCGCATCTCCGCAAGCATTTCTTCATCTTCCATAGACTCATAAGTATCTAACAATCTCCGAATGCGAATCAAGGCAGCACGGAGGGCCAGATTTTCTTCTTTGAAAACCCGAACTGGGTGGCCAGGGTGTTCGGTATCCTCCACTTCGACACCCTTAACAGCATTTTTAAAAAGATTGGCATGGACATCACAGAGTTCCATAACATCTTCAAAGGTGACACCTGAGTCCGAGTTCATCAACTCGTGCTCCATGAGAGAAATCTCGATGGCTGACACACCTGTAAAAGTCGCATCAAATCGCTCTTGAACCGACTCAGGAGAAGCGCCATTGTGCAATTCTAACAAAATATCCCGTAGGATATGAATCCGTTCATCTGTCATTAGTCTAATCCGATCACTTCGTAGCCATTTGCTTCCAGTGTGCGGACAATCTTATCCATAGGAGTTCCTTCAAGCTTAGAACCCTGCTTAAGCGATACTTTGCGACCGACTGTGTTGCGCATCAAAGGATTGGCTAGAGGTTTAAAACCGAGCTCCACTAGGATTTCTAAGACTTCTGGATGCTTATCCACCACTTCTGCAACGGGAATTGACACATCGATGATATTGTCCATAACGACCTCCATTGTATGTTCTAATACTCAATGAAAATCAAAGAGCAAACTAGGAAGCTATCCACAACCTCAAAACAGTGTTTTGAGGTTGTGGATAGAACTGACGAAGTCAGTAACCATACCTACGGCAAGGTGAAGCTGACGTGGTTTGAAGAGATTTTCGAAGAGTATAAAATGATTTTACTGCTTATATTATACCATATGGAAAGAGATTAAAAAACTAGCAGTACAAGACTTGCTAGTTCTCTGTGACTTGAATTACGGACTAAATAAGTTTAAAGAGCCAATCCAATAGCTTAAATAATATCTTGTAAAACAGCAATTGGACTGCAAAAGAGATGATCATCCACAGGAATTTCACAATTCCAATAATCGGTTTGATAAAAATAATAGCAAGAATTGCCCAGAAAAATTTCATTCTCTCTCCTCTGGCTTGATGAGCCACCGAGCCGTATCCATTAACTTGTCTGCAATAAAAAGTTTCCCCAGACCGACAACGACATTGTCATCTTTCTTTATCGTTTTCATTACTTTTACACCTTGCACGGTCAAAAAGTAATTCCCATAAATTTTAGCAAAAGCTTTGATAGGATTCATCTCACTCACCCTCGATTATTTCAGCCTCTTTTCGGATTGTTTCAACATCTTCTTGATATTGAACTTCACTATAATTGACTAGTTTGGACAATTCTTTCTGCAAGCTTTCACCCATTGGTTTCATAGTCGCAAAGGTTAAACCACCTGAAATGATACCACCCAAGATAGGAATGAATTTCCCCATTCCTTTGGCCAACCCTCCCTTGGTCAGATTCACACCAAATATTTTTAAGACTTTTTTCAAAATAGGGTACCAAAGCGTCTTTGTTAACGCTTTATTAGGCACTGTTTTCATTACCTGTTTGGCAATTGTTATACCACCTGCACGTAGCAAGGCAGCGGTTCCATTCACCCCCAACATGACGCCTAGATATAGCAAGAGGGTATTTTGAGCATCTTCACTCAACTCCTCGCGTGAAGCCCAAAGATCCTCATAACCATAAATATAACCTAATTCTTGAGCCAATTTCAGAGAGAAACCATAAAATTGAGCCACATCAGCTGGAATAGTAATCGCCATAGCAATCCCTCCAGGTAATCCTGCCAAAACAGAAGTTCCACTCGCCAATAAAACATTATCCCTAATGCAGGCATTAGCCACTCGATCTAAAGTTTCTTGAGATAAGAGAGACGTTGGGCCTTGTTCTAATAAGGTAGGAATGTCCTGTGGATCCAATTCTTTGGAAAACTTATCCACTAAAAATTTCGAACGATCAACCTTAACAACAGGTAGTTTTACCACTTGTTGCAATACTTGCATAGCTAACTCTTGTTCAGCCATATAAATACCTCTTTCTCTTGTGTCTTTATTTCATAATATCACACTATCTAAATTTTATAAAGCTTTTTTATAATGTTTAAGTCTAGAAAGATTCCACCAGCATGTTTTATTGTCTTTTCCTCCACCAAAAAAGAGGGTCACCCCCTCTTTCTTATACTCAATGAAAATCAAAGAGCAAACTAGGAAGCTAGCCGCAGGCAGTACTTGAGTACGGCAAGGCAACGCTGACATGGTTTGAATTTGATTTTCGAAGAGTATTAGTTCTTATCCAGATTGCGTAGCATTTCGTCAATCTTGTTTCCATATTCGATGGATTCGTCTTTGACGAAGGTCAAATCTGGGATTTTATACAATTTCAAATTACGACCAAGTTCACGTTTGATGGTACCAGTCGCTTTTTCAAGCCCGATTTGAGCTTTTTGGTTATCCGAAGCAAGGTTACTCAAAATGGTGTAGTAAACCTTGGCAACAGATAAGTCACCCAGCATCTGAACATCTGTGATGGTCACGCCTTGGACACGCGGATCACGGACTTTCTTTTGCAAAATCTCATTGACTTCACGCTTGATTTCCATGCCCACACGATCCGTACGGAAATGATTTGCCATGATATTCCTTTCTCTACTTTGAACCAAAAGCTAGGCCAGCAGACCTAGCTATTTCTGTTAGATAGAGGAACTAGAGCCATTTAAATCTAGGAAACAAGCCTTAGATAGAACTAAGGGTTCATCAAGGCGCTGTTGACGACGAGTCAAATTGGCTATCGTTTCTCTATTATCGTTTGATTTCTTCCATGACATACGCCTCAATCACATCATCAGTCTTGATATCATTGTAGCCGTCAATCATCAATCCACCTTCACGACCGTTTGTAACTTCTTTAACGTCGTCTTTGTAGTGTTTCAAGCTTGCGAGTTCACCATCATAGATAACGACACCGTCACGGATAACACGAACTTTAGAGTCACGGGTAACCTTACCGTTGATAACCATGAATCCACCGATAGTTCCGACTTTAGACACCTTGAAGGTTTCACGGATAACTGCTTCACCGATAACTTTTTCTTCGAATTCTGGGTCAAGCATCCCTTTCATGGCTTCTTCCATCTCTTCGATAACCTTGTAGATAATGCTGTGGAGACGGATTTCCACATCGTCAGCTTCTGCTTGTTGGCGAGCTTGTGGTGTAGGGCGTACGTTGAAACCAACGATGAAGGCATTTGAAGCTTCGGCAAGAGTCACGTCAGATTCGTTGATGGCACCGACTGCTGAGTGAACGATGGTAACTTTCACACCTTCCACATCGATTTTTTGAAGTGAGGCAGAAAGGGCTTCAACAGATCCTTGTACGTCGGCCTTGATGATAACGTTAACTGACTTAAGCTCACCAGCTTTAAGTGTATCAAAGAGGTTTTCAAGACTGACACGTTGAGTAGCTTGGCGTTGTTTCATGAGGGCACGTTTGGCACGCTCTTCACCTGCTGCACGCGCAGATTTTTCATCTTCGTAAACGGCAAAGTGATCACCCGCCATTGGCGCTTCATTCAAACCTGTGATAGAAACTGGTGTTGATGGTCCAGCCACCTTGACACGACGACCTAGGTCATTGGTCATAGCACGAACACGACCGAAGGTATTTCCGACAACGATTGGGTCTTGGACATTCAAGGTCCCTTGTTGTACAAGAAGGGTTGCGACCGCACCTTTTCCTTTATCCAAGCGCGCTTCGATAACTGTACCAATCGCACGAACTGTTGGGTCTGCCTTGAGTTCTTGGATTTCAGCCACAAGAAGGACTGTTTCCAACAATTCTTCGATGTTTTGGTTGAATTTAGCTGAGATTTCAACAAATTCAGAATCTCCGCCCCAAGCTGTTGACATAACCCCATGTTCTGCCAATTCACCGATAACACGTTCTGGGTTGGCACCTGGTTTATCAATCTTGTTGATGGCTACGATGATTGGAACGTTGGCCGCTTTTGAGTGGTTGATGGCTTCGATAGTCTGAGGCATAACCCCGTCATCTGCCGCTACAACCAAGATAGTAATATCGGTAACAGACGCACCACGCGCACGCATAGAGGTAAAGGCCGCGTGTCCTGGTGTATCAAGGAAGGTAATCTTCTTGCCATTTTCAACAATTTGGTAGGCACCGATATGCTGAGTGATACCACCTGCTTCACCTGTCGCAACACGAGAGTTACGAAGGGTATCCAAGAGGGTTGTTTTACCATGGTCAACGTGTCCCATGATGGTTACAACTGGTGGACGCTCAACCAATTCATCTTCATTGAGATAACCATCTTCGACAAAGAAACGTTCGATGTCGGCATTATCCACTTCAACCTTTTGTTTGGCTTCGATACCATAATCCACCATGAGGAGTTCAATTGTTTCCCCATCCAAGGATTGGTTTTGTGTGGCCATAACACCCATCATAAAGAGTTTCTTAACGATTTCAGCTGGTTCACGTTTGATACGTTTTGCGATTTCCGCAACAGTCATACCATCTGTATATTCAAATTCTGTTGGCAATTCATGGAATTTACGTTCTGTAACAGGTTTTGGAGCCTGATTACGGTTGTTCTTGTTATTGCCTTTTTTGTTCTTCTTGTTGTTATTCCAGTTACTATTCTTTTGATTTCTCACTTGATTTTGACTACTTCGATTCTTTTGTTGTTTTCTAGGACCATCTTCTTCGTGATCATAATCGTCACGATTTTTGTCTGGTCGAGCTTGTTTTTTACGACGTGTATCCACTGCAGGTTCTTTTTTCTCAGGGACGACTTCAACCACTGCTTGAACTTGCTGTGCTTGTTGCGCTTGTTCAGCTAACTTAGCAGCTTCTTCAAAGATTTCCTCTGGTTCCTTGCGTTTGTTAGCTTGAGCCAAGGCTTCTTTAGCAGCCTGATACTGCTTGAAGCGTTCCTCGCTTGAACGTGCGTATTCTGCATTTTGCTCTGCTTTCAATGCTGCCGCACGGGCTTTAAAGTCAATGCGTGGAGCCGCTTGATTTGGACGTTTGTCCTCTTGCTGACGGCGCTCGTTTCCACGATTCTGCTGACCTTGCTGTTTTTTAGCTTGATCATTAAAGCGACGATTGTCGCGGTTACCTTGACCTTGTTTTCCGCCATTACGGCCGTCGTTTTTCTGACGATTGCCGTTTTGTTGTTGGTCACGGTTATTGCCCTTATTTTGCTTACGTCGCTCTGCCTGCTCTTTGGCACGAGCTTCACGCTCAGCCTTGAAATTACGGCTTTGTGGTTTAGCTGCTACTTTTTCTGTTTTAGGAGCAACTGGCTCAGCCACTTTTGCCTCTTCCTTGGCTACAGCTGGTTTAGCTGGCTCCGATTTTTCGGCTTTCTTGTCTGCACTTGCTTTTGGTACTACCGGTTTTGCTTCTGATTTCGGAGCAGCTGCAGACTTAAAGCTGGCAGCGATTTTTGCAGCGACAGTTTCTTCCACACTTGATGAGTGGCTTTTCACATCCAAGCCCAACTCTTTTGCACGCGCTACAACTTCTTTACTTTCTTTTCCAAGTTCTTTTGCGATTTCGTACAATCTTTTCTTAGACAAATCATGTCCTCCTCTTCTATTCCATAAGAGACCTCATTTTCTTTGTAAATCCAGCATCTGTCACAGCCAAAACCTTTCTCGATTTTCCGACTGCTATGCTTAATTCCAGTGTTGAAAACACGGTTACAATTTCTACTTGATAATAATGACTTTTATCTTGAATCTTCTTGGTCAGATTGGGGCCAGCATCATGGGCTAGAAAGACCAACTTGGCCTTGCCGTCTTGAATGGCCTTGACCACCAATTCTTCACCCGATATGATTCGGCCTGCTCGCTGAGCGAGTCCCAAGAGATTGCTTATCTTTTGCTTATTCAAGTCCTAACTCTCTTCTTTTCACTTTGTGATCCACATAAGCGATCAACTCGTCATAAAAGCTTTCTTCCACTTCCATGCTAAAGCTACGGTTAAAGACCTTCTTCTTTTTCGCCTCTAGGGCTTCTGCATTGTCTAGCTTGATATAAGCGCCGCGGCCATTGGCCTTGCCTGTCGGATCGATAAAGACTTGTCCTTCCTTGTTCTTGACAATGCGGAGTAAATCACGCTTATCAATCACTTCATTAGAGACAACAGACTTGCGCAAAGGGATTTTTCTTGTTTTCATCTTTCCCTCCTCTAGCAGCTTTTATTCTTCGATCAATTGATCTGCTTCTGCAAATTCACCTTGACCTGCTTCTTCCATGGCTTCAAATTCACTAGCAGACTTGATGTCGATACGGTAACCAGTCAAATGAGCTGCCAAACGAACGTTTTGCCCACGACGACCGATTGCAAGAGAAAGCTTGTTATCAGGAACAACTACCAAGGCACGTTTGCTGTCGTTTTCATCAAAGATAACTTGGTCAACTTCAGCAGGAGCGATGGCATTGTAGATAAATTCAGCTGGATCTGCTACCCACTCGATAACATCGATATTTTCTTCGATTGGCACCATACGATCACTCTTAGCGTCGTAGCGAGCTGGGTGGAATTTGCTGGTAATCTTCTTGATATTAGCACCACCGCGTCCAACGATTGTACCGATAGCGTCTACGTTTGGATTATGACTGCGAACGGCAACCTTAGTACGGTCACCAGCTTCACGGGCCACGCTCATGATTTCAACAGTTCCGTCATAAACTTCTGGAATTTCTTGCTCCATCAAGCGTTTGATCATTTCTGGATGGCTACGGCTAACAAAGACGTTCACACCACGAGGATTGTCTTCAACCTTGTAGACATAAACTTCGATACGATCGTGGGAAGCAAAAACTTCCCCAGGAATTTGGTCTTGTTTTGACAATTGGGCTTCGATGCTACCAAGGTTGACATAGATAAAGCGGTTGTCAAAGCGTTCTACTGTACCAGACATAATTTCTTGTTCATGCTCTTTGTAAGTATTGTAAGTGATGGCACGTGTTTGCTTGCGCATTTTTTCCATGATGGTTTGTTTGGCAGATTGAGCTGCTACACGACCAAACTCAGCAGGTGCTTCTTCAAACTTGATTTTGTCACCAAGTTCATAGGCTGAATTAATGGCAAGAGCATCTTTCAAGCTGATTTCCAAACGGCTATCAAATACTTCATCAACCACTTCACGGACAGTATAAACGGTAAAGTCACCTGTTTTTTCGTTGAAATCAATAGCTACGCTGTCTGATTGACCATAGCGTCTGCGATAAGCGGAACGAAGCGACTCTACTACTGCGTCGATGATGTCTTCTTTTTTGATTCCCTTGTCTTCTTCCAAAATGCGGAAGGCCTCTAGCATTTCTTTACTCATGTTTTCTTCACTTTTGAATCCTCAAAAGCTATCCTTTCTTTTTCTATAATTTAACTGCTAAACGTGCTTTTGATACTAAACTGTATGGAATTTGGACAGTTTTCTTACGCGTCTTGTCCATATATTCCATGGTCAACTCGTCCTCTTCGAAGGCCAACAAGGTTCCTTCAAAGACCTTTTGCTTATCGATGGCTTGGTAGAGCCCGACATGGATGTATTTCCCAACTGCTCCAGCGACGGCATCCTTGGTTTTCAAAGGACGTTCCAAGCCTGGACTGGTGATTTCTAGGAAATATTGTTCTGGGAAGGGATCTGGCTTGATGGTGTCTAGGACAGGACTGATAATTTCTGTCAAGTCTGCCGTGTCGTTCAAGGTAATTCCTTCAGGTTTATCTACAAAAATACTGAGAATCATGTCACTGCCAATCTTTCCATACTCGATATCCACGAGTTCGAAAGGAGCTTCTATGACAGGTTCTACAACTTCTCTGACTAATTCTACGATTGTTGCGATTGCGTCCACCTCCTCATAAGCAAGAGGCGAAGATATTTCCCCGCCTCACTTTTCATATTCTTGCTCTTAGTATAGCACGTTTGCCAACTTATGTAAAGCAAAAGCACTTATACAGCCTGATTTCAGGATATTTCTTAAAATTCTGCCTCAACTCGGTAGATAACTTGACCCTTGTTGGAGAATTTTTGCTCGTATTCTGTCATGACATTGCCTTCAAAATCACTGGCATGTAAATCAAGCCAGACACCATTGAGCTTCATATCATACTGAGAAAAGCTCACTAGGCTGTACTCAAACAAGCCACGGTTATCCGTCTTGAAATGAATTTCTCCATTTTCAGGCAAGATACGTTTGAAGGTATCCAAGAAGGTCTTGTAGGTCAAACGACGCTTTTCATGGCGTTTTTTAGGCCAAGGATCTGAAAAGTTCAGATACAAACGATCAATCTCACCGTCTTCAAAGTAGTCGGTCAAGTCAGAACCATCTACCCACAAGAGCTTGATGTTAGGCACTCCAACTTCAAGCACCTTGTCCAAAGCGTAGCTCAAAACAGACTTTTGAATATCAATCCCGATATAGTTGATGTCAGGGTTTTGCTTGGCCATACCCGAAACAAAGGCACCCTTTCCACTTCCAACTTCCACATGAATGGGATTATCATTGCCAAACAAGTCCCGCCATTTTCCCTTGGCTTCCAAGGGATTGAGGACCACATACTGGGGATTTGCCTCTAGTAATTCTGTCGCCCCTTTACGATTTCTAACTCTCATCTTCTCTTTCCATACTTGTCTCGGAAGTGACGCAAGCCATGAATCTCCCGATTGACATTTTCTAAATCTTGGTTCATATAATACTTGGAAATCTGGCTCAAATAAGACAATTGACCGTACCAATACAATTTATTTAATACCGTTTGATTATACTTGTAACCGTAGTAGGTCAACCATTCCTTCCACTGATGTTCTGGAATATAATGGCAGAGCATATGGGCCACATCAAACATGCGGTCGGTCAAGCGAACCGAATCCCAATCCACCAAATAAATCAAGCCACTATCTGTCTCAATCCAATTACTATGTCGTACATCTCCATGGACAATGGTCGCATGGTCCTCTCTAAATCCTGGAATAGTCTGACGTAAATCAGCCATCACTTCACTGATAAAATGATTTTTACGCAAAGCATCTGGAGCCGTTTCCTGCCAAGACTGTAGCAAATCTACAGGTGTTTCCATGGCATACCCCAAACGACTCAACTGTGTCATCAACGGACGTGAGCGATGAAGACGGGTTAAAATATTGACGATTTGTTTACGATTCATATCATAGGGGGTCAATATCTTGCCTGTCAACCACTCTTGAGCACACATATCACGCCCATCTGCCAAACGGCGACTCCATAATAATTGTGGAGCAATTTGTTCTCTAGCTAGACCAGGTAGGATTGGAGAGGTGTTCATTTTTACAAAGATACGCTTCCCATCAGGATAGCTACCCATATAAGCCTTGCCACTTTTCCCAGGTATGGGAGTCAGTGTCAGCTCATTATCACCCAAATCCATTTCTTTCCTCCGTATAAAGTTTCCTTACTATTCTACTAGTTTTTGGCCTATTCGTCAACCGCTCAACACCCGATTCTCAAAGAAAAGCCTCTGGGGTCGTTTGGGTTATCATTATAGAAAGAAAAAGGTAAGCACAATCTCCTACTTACCTTTTCATAATTTTTATAAATAATATAAGAGTGGCAAACTGTTGTAAAACATATGGACTAGAGTAGAGACCCACAAATTTTGGCTCTTTTTATAAGCAAAGCCCAGCAACAAGCCCCCCAGTAGATAATAGAAAAACGAAGGCACATCATAAGGACCGTGCATGAAAGAAAAGAGAGAGGAAGTCAACACAAGTCCTAACCAAGAATTGTCAAAAAATGCACCTTGAAGAAGCCCTCTAAACATGAATTCCTCCTGGATAGGTGCCAAAACTGTAGCACTAACAATAAAAGAAAGCGAAAGTCCTTTACTAGCTTCCTCAAGGTGTTGATCCGAAGCACCAGAAACAACTGAGAAAAAAGCATGATAGCTAATACTTACAAGCACAGTGAGAAGAAAAATTCCAATGAACAGCAAGAGTTGTTTCCTGCTTAACATCCCAAAAGAAATCATGTCAAACCATTTCGCATAGCCAAAACTAAGGAAAAGCAAGAGACTCTTTATAATAATGAATGTGTACTGGTGTTGAAAATAATCCCCTTGATTGACGGAATATCCCGCTGTACCAATGATTGCAAATACTAAAAATCCCAAAAACAAGGCATGACACTTATTGAAAATGGCCATAAAGCTATCCTCCTCACCAAACAGACTTCCTACACGTCATTCTTTAGATCTAGTCTTTCCAAAACAAACCATTTGAGTAACCAAAATCCGACCACATAGCCAGCCCCTAAGAATATAGCCATTAAAGCTAGCATGGAATTTAGGGAATTAAAGACCACCGCAGATACAAAGGTTAGCACAAAAACATTAAAGGCAATGGTGTCAGAAGCCAAGACCAGAATATAGGGCGTCAACCGGTCTAAAGTTTTGGAATCTAGGAAAAATAAGTGTTTATACATGATGACCTCCTCTTATCAGACTATAGACTAGCCGCAAGTTCTTCCCTACTTTTTATAATACTTCAAGCCCCAAATGAGTAGAAGCATAATAATCAAGCAGAGAATAGCGCCAATATAGGCAATTAATTGTTGATAGAATTCTCCTGCTGTGACACCTCTATACAAACAAATAATAGACATAAAACCTGTCAAGCCGATATACATGAGTTGATTGGTTCTAGGACTAACCAAATCATCATCTTCAAACTTTCTTATCCTCATTTCCCTAGTGAGGTAAACAGTGACCAAAATAGAGGCCAAGTTAATAACCACTAAAAGAAATTGGAAAATTAAAGAAAAATTTAAAAACTGACGAGATAGAAATAGATAAGTAGAGATAAGTAAGGGCAACTGCCCTAGGAACAATCTCGCAAGGAAGATGTTCCGTTTTTTAGTAAGAAAAGTTTTCATTTCTTTGCTCCTTTCTTTTTAGTTAAAGCAAAATAGATCATAACTGCAATCATATAGGCTATAGTATAAAACAGAAGATACCAAATACTTCCCCTAAGCGGATAAAGAAAGATGGACATGATTGAATACAAAACGAAAATAATCAGTATTTTTTTCTTCATAAGATTTCCTCCTAAACGTGTGCTTTATCTTAGTTTAGCTACAACCTTTACACTGCTAGTATAGCACTCATTTTGACCTTGGATCACTCAAATCATAAATGGTCATCAAAACATCTTGAATTGTAAAAAATTTAAAAAGCAAGCATGAAAAACATACTTGCCCTTTACACCGTATTGATACCAACTTAATTTGTAGATTTTTTATCCTGCTATCACATATCATTTTAACAGGCGAAACAATATTAAAGAAACTCCACTGTAGATTAAACTAGCGATAAAAATCTTTTTATCTAATTAGATCTATCTTTATTCTTCTTTGGAGATTTTAAAAATTTTTCCCTAATTAAAGAAGTAATAAAAGAAACAAACATACTAACAACAAAAGCAATAAGAAAACTTTTGAAATCCATAATTACCTCCAAGTACAGCTCCTCTACATACAAGCTCAAGCCTTTAAGCAACCATAATAGCCAATTGTAACATTGTTTTTGCATTCACGAGGAATACCTCTTTTTACTTTCGTCCTATTACAACCTTAATAAGGTTAGTATACTACTATTTTTTAAAATTTTCCATCCAAATCATAAATGGTCATCAAAACATCTTGAATTGTAAAAAATTAAAAAAGCAAGCATGAAAAACATACTTGCCCTGGGGGAACTTGACAATGTGAAAATACAAAATAGAGAACTACTCACCCTCACTTCCGTATGTTCTCATATATTCTCATAATCGCAACAAGGATAGCAGCTGTCCCACTTGCCAAAGCGATAAGGGTAATGATAATGTTGAGGATTTCAGGCGTACTCCCTATTCTGTTGATAAGACGGAGTAGGGATATAACTGTCAACTGAATCAGGAGGATTGATTCTACTCTTACCAATGAAGTCAGTCTGTTTTCAACTGCATATAAAAAGGCTGGTAGCAAAACACAGGCTATAGCAATCACAAACAGATTACTCCCCGTTTCTTCTCCCTTATTCACCACGGAAATCATGAGAAGATTCGATGCTATGATCAACGTAGAACAGATGATAAAAAAGGATTTCTTATTCATATAGGACACCTTCCATACTATAGTATTTTAATTGATGACTACAGGCAGTACTTCTTTCCACAAATCTTCTAATCATCAACTGACATCGAGTGAACCGTTAAAACCTGACGAAAGACTTGATTTTGGCAGGTGGTATTTAGACTGGTATTAGGATGGCTTTCCACAATTTTCATAACGGTATAGAGACCAACTCCTCTCTCCTCCCCTTTAGAACTGGCTCCAAAGGAGAAGATTTCAGAAATATCGATGCTCTCTTCTTTGATGGAGTTTTCAATGATAAAGGTCTCCTGTGCTCCATTTTTTAAAAAGGCAATTGAAACATGAGGTTGACTATCCTCTACACTAGCTTCAATAGCATTGTCACAAAGGATAGACACAATGGTTAGAAAATCAAGCAAGCTCATCCCCTCTACCTGAATCTCCTCAGGAACTTCGACATTAAAGACAATCTTCTTATCTCTGGCTTTTAGAAATTTCCCTGCTAGAAGACTTTTGAGGGCACGGTCTCGAACATTCACCAATCTGCCCAGGTCATATTTATTGTCCTGCAATTTTTCACTAGAATCCTTTAAGACCGAGTCATAGACCTCTTTTATCTGCTCCATATCCTCCTCTTCAATGCCCAGACGTAAGCTGGTTAAGAGGTTAGTGTAGTCATGGCGAAAGCTCCGGACTTCCTTGTAAAGTTCCTCTATATGCCGACTATATCGCTCCATATCTCTGTAGCGCAAGGCCTGCTCTTGGTCCAATCTCTCATGGAGTTTGTCCTTCAAATAGGTATCCAGTTTCTTGATAATCCCCATAAAAAAGAGCAAGTAAAACACTAGAATCAGATGGCGAACAGTCGTTGATTGAATACCTTGTTCATATTCAAAGAAAGACAGACTTTGCATCACTAGATAATAAGCCCCCATTATCCAGTTAATCGTGGTCAGGGACTTTTGAAAACCTTTATCGAGAATCTCCTTTCTCAAGTTAGTGAAATCATAGTCCAACCATTTCAAAAAGACTAAAACTATGAAGCAAACGAATATCGTCATCAATAAAAAGATAGGATTGCTACCTTTATCTACAATTTCTTGTCCCCAAAATGGAAGCACAAAATAGGAGACCCCTCTATAAAAGAGATTCACCAATATCATTGGAAAGAGACCATAAAAGAAGAGGAGTTTTTTAGGAAGCCCTCTTAACAGTAAGAAAGACAAACCTATACCGTACAAGGGTTCCATAAAATAAGATAGATAATCATTTCCTACTATATAGCTAATCATTACAAAAACAACTGCCAAAAGTAGCTTAAAAAGAAAGGCCTTAAAAATTCTCTCAAAATTGAGACCAATTCCATCTACCTTAAAGAAAATAACAATTTTTAGCCCATTAGTAATAAGCGTATACAATAATATCCAAGCAATATTCATAAACTCTCCTAGCTCAATGCAAGTTATTGATAGCTTCAGATACTTCCCTGACCTTATAACGCGCGATTAGACAGCTTCCACCATTGGGAAAGAAAAGGAGTTTTTCTTTCTTATCCAAACGAACCACATTGGCAGGATTGATGAGAAAAGAGCGGTGGCACTGCAAGAGACGGGGCTCCTGCTTGAAAACCTCCTCTAAACTCGCTGTAAATTCCAACCTATCTGTCTTGGTATAGAGAATAACACGATGGGCTCTGGGCGACGTTTCGAGATAGTAAACCTCTTTAAAAGGATACTGAAATTGAGCAAATTTTGATTTAAAGTAAAAGCAATCTTCCGCCAGACTTTTACTGTCTTGACTATTGGCATAGAGAAGGGCTGTCTCGATTTGAGATTCAAACTCCTCTGCCGAAAGGGCCTTATCAATGTAGTCCAAAGCAGACACTTGGTAGCGAAAGGACAGGGGCATAAACTCTGAGTGAGTCGTCACAAAGACGATTAGGGCATAAGGATCCCGATCCCGAATCTTTCTAGCCACCTCTAGGCCTTTCATCTCCTCATTTCGAATCTCAATATCCAAAAAGAATAGCTGATGCGCCCCCTTCTCATGCACTTCAGCCAACAGTTGGTCTGGCTTACCAAAAACTTCAAAAGAGCTGGCAGTGATATGATGTTCTTTCAAAAGTTTCTCAATCGTCGTTTCAATCCTAGTCTGTTGGGAAAAATCATCTTCTAAAACAAATATTCTCATCTTCTTACTCTCCTTGTTTCAATCTCTTCCTAAAAAGAGAATAGCAAAAATACTATGATACAAACCCACCAAATCCTAAACAGGCCTTTAACGCTCCTGAAAGGTATCTTGTTCCTCAAATAAGCATGATAATCTTACCACTATTTTATCATAAAATCTTAACAGTACCATTCAGGAAATTTCAAGGACAATTAAAGATTTGAAGGAGAAAAAGGAGATAAAAGTGATAGACTGACAGTATCAAAACACAGTTGCTAGAAACAAGACTAGTACCCAGATTAAAGGAGGAATTCTCATGACAGATACAGACCCTATCAAAAGAGCTCAGACTTTGATTACTGACTTAAACAAAGCCTATCAAGCATGCAGACAGGCAACCGCTGACGACGTCCGCTTTCAGGAGCAATTAAACTCTATTCTTGGTTTTCTAGCCAAGGCTGAAACAGTGGATAATCGAGTCTTGATTGAACTGGAAAAATTCTACCAGACTTCCAGTCTTCTTATGGGACTCAGCGCCCTCAATCCAGATGCTCCTACTCGCGCTGCTTGGCGGGCCTATGACCGCTTCCACTTTGACCAGGTCAAGACCAAGTTGAGTCTCTATGGACCAACCATTATCTTGTAGAAAATAAAAGAAGTTGAGACAAACTGAACTCAACTTCTTTTTAATATCATATAAGCAATATTAGTCCTGCATCTGACGTTTTACCTGATAAGGTAAGTACAAGACTAGTAAAACCAAACCAGCTCCCAGCAAGGCTAGAAGGGCTAGTTTTTCTTGGAAGGTCACAAGGCCGACGACTAATTCCACAAGTAAAACAAAACTGGTCAATCCTCTGACCACTGCCTGCAAGCCCTTTTCCTTTTGCCCCTTATCTAGTGGAAAAAGTTGGGTCAAATACTGGTAGTCAAAAGCGTGATAGAGGGCCAACAACTGGAAGAGCAAGAGGTAGTTAAAGAGAACCACCACCGCTGTCGCAATCCAAGCTTGCTCGATAAAGACCTGCGCCAGCAAAGAAAGCAATAGAAGACGCAGACTGAGAGCAAAGAGGTCTCCATTTCGCAGATAAGAACGCAGATAGAGATTTTGCCAAATCTTTCCAGGCACCTTCTGAACAGCCTTTAGGATAAAGTCCAGATAGGCACGACGCTTG
The DNA here is from genome assembly GCA_905221245.1 of bacterium. Lineage (GTDB taxonomy): Bacteria > Bacillota > Bacilli > Lactobacillales > Streptococcaceae > Streptococcus. The sequence continues at coordinate 100,783 of CAJNCK010000007.1, read as the reverse complement.
ACGCTGTTTGAAATTCCCTTGACCTGCGTAAAGAGGGCAAAGAAACGAAGCAAGACTTGCTTACGCTTGCTTTCTTGAGAAATGACATAGTCCCAGTTTAGTCCAGTTTCAGTAAAAAATTTGCTGGCCTTTTGACGAAAGAGGAAATATTTTCCTACTCCCAATAAAAGCACATAGACCAGAAAAACTGGCAAGCCATAACCCATTGCCAAAAATAGGGGCGCAAATAACAGCAAGAAAAGGGTCTGGACAAAGAACCAAAAGACTAGAGAAATGCCAGTTTGACGCTTAAGATGGAGCTTGATTTCCTCTTCTCCAACTAGGAGAAAGAGCTTGTCTGGAGCCTCCATATAGGTGGCAATTCCTCCCCAAAGCAACAGTAAAACAGAGGTAATTCCTATAAACAAAAGGATAGGCCAATGGTTTTCAGGAAAATGTTGCAAGAGTTGACTGTACTGGTAGGCTAGAAAGCCCAACAGAACAAGCAGGAACAAGACAAAGTGGTCATTGAGCACATAACGCAGATAACCAAGACACTCCTTACGAAAAGCCTGCTTTCTCTTTAAAAACAAGTCTTTCATAGCTCCTCCTCTTTGGTCAGAGCCAAGTAAATATCATTCAAACTAGCCTCAGGCATGTTAAAGGCTTCGCGCAGTTGCAGGAGATTTCCCTTAGCACGCACTTCCCCTTTGTGAAGAATGACAAAAGCATCACACATCTTCTCCGCCGAATCCAGCACGTGGGTACTCATGAGAATGGACTTACCCTTTTGCTTTTCCACTTCCAAAAGCTGAATCAAGTCCGCAATAGCCAGCGGATCAAGACCAAGGAAAGGCTCATCCACGATAAAGAGACTTGGATCCACCACAAAAGCACAGATAATCATGACCTTCTGCTTCATCCCTTTTGAAAAATGAACAGGAAACCAGTCTAATTTCTGGTCCAGACGGAACATTTTTAACAAGGGCTCTACTCGCTCAAAAGCCACTTTCTGCTCAATACCATAAGCCATGGCAACCGTTTCGATATGCTCTCTGAGGGTCAATTCCTCATACAGGCTAGGTGTCTCAGGAATGTAGCCAATTTGCTTGCGGTAGCTAGTCGCGTCTTCTTGCAGGGTCAGACCATTAATATTGATGGAGCCACTATAAGGTGTCAACAGGCCGATAATCTCATTGATTGTCGTCGATTTACCAGCACCATTGAGGCCAATCAAACCGACCAACTGCCCACTTTCAACAGTAAAGGACACATCTTTCAAGACAGGGACATGGACATAGCCACCTGTCAGGTTTTTAATTTCTAACATATTTTCTCCAAATCTGGTATAATGTAGCTATATTATATCAAAATTCAATACAGTAGAGGTAGATTTTATGTCAGATTGCATTTTTTGTAAAATCATCGCAGGGGAAATTCCTGCTTCAAAAATATATGAAGATGAGCAGGTTCTTGCCTTTCTTGATATCTCTCAAGTGACACCAGGACATACCTTGGTCGTGCCAAAAGAACACTATCGTAATCTCTTGGAAATGGATGCTACTAGCGCCAGCCAACTCTTTGCCCAAGTACCAAAAGTGGCTCAAAAAGTCATGAAAGCCACTAAGGCCGCTGGTATGAATATCATTGCCAACTGTGAAGAAGTCGCTGGTCAAACAGTCTTTCATACCCACGTTCACCTCGTGCCTCGCTATAGTGCCGACGATGACCTCAAGATTGATTTTATCGCCCACGAACCAGACTTTGACAAACTTGCTCAAGTCGCTGAAACCATCAAAAACGCCTAAGGAGTTGCTATGAAATTATCCAATCTACTGCTATTTGCAGGAGCTGCAGCCGGAAGTTATTTGGTCACAAAAAATCGCCAAACCATCACAGATGAAGTCTTGAATACCACTGACCGCGTTCAAGCTATCAAGGATGATGTGGATATTATCCAAAACAGCCTGCAAATCATTGACCAGCAAAAAGAACTCATCAAGGAATACCAAGAAGAGCTGACTTACAAGTTTAAGGTCTTGGAAAAGGATATCCAGACTCGAATGGCGCTTCTCCAAGAAGAAAAAGCAAGGAAATGAAAGTCTCCAACTTTACTGGAATCCCCTTAGCTACATTTGGGATTACTAGATCCTAACAGAATAGAAAGGGAATAATCATGAAAAACTTCTTAAAAGATCTGGCTAAGATCATCCTGATCCCTTGTGGTTGCCTTACCCTTCTTGCCGCCCTAGCATTTCTACTACTATTCTTTACTTTCAGAGCCTCACCGAGTGACATCCGAAAAGGGAACGAAGACTTAAAACAAATCTTTACCTCTCTTGACATGCCTCCTAAGAAAGTAAAATCAAATGGAATATATAAATACGAGGGTGGGGGCTTAACTTTTTATGTTACTTTCTCAGATGAGGGCGTCAATAGCCATCCCGTCTTAAAAGAAAGTCCAAATCTCACCAAAAACCAACTCGAATTCAATGTCGTACTGACAGGAGATATCTCCTACTATAAAGTAGGGAATGCCATGTTCAATCTTGGTTTATTGTACTTTTTGGAGGAAGAAAGTGAGAAGTATCTCCAAGAAATCGGAAAGAAACCAAATCCTGATTACTTAGTTCTATATTGGGATGATCAGGAAAGTCTAAAAAAGGGGATTGCATTCTATGAAAAAGCCTTAACTTTGGTGGATATTCAGGATAACTCGGCAATCAACCATATTGATACCGTTACCATTAAGCCTGGTAAGGAAGCAGAATTCAAGCAACTCATCCAGGAGATGGATGCAGCTGGCTTACTCAAGCAAAGGTCTGATAGAAAATCAGCCGATGAGTGATTATTCCAATGCTAACATTACAAAGAATAAAGCAAAAAGAGCCCGACGGCTCTTTTTGCTTTATTCTCCTTCAAAGGCATCTTTAATATGGTCAAAGAAGCCTTTTTTCTTTGGATTGACTTTTAAATCACCAGCAGCTGCGAATTCTTTAAGCGCTGCTTTTTGGCGGTCGTTCAAGCCTGTCGGTGTTACGACATTGACAGTAACGTATTGGTCACCAACCGCACCGCCTCGAAGACTCGGAGCTCCTTTGCCACGTAGACGGAATTTCTTACCAGTCTGAGTTCCCTCTGGAATAACCAATTCAACATCACCGTGAACCGTTGGGATATCAACTGTATCACCAAGAGCTGCTTGGACAAAGTTAAGGTTCAGATTATAGAAGATAGTGGTTCCTTCACGTTCAAACTTATCGCTGGCTTCCACAGAAACCACTACATACAAGTCACCATAAGGTCCACCGTTAAATCCTGCTTCACCTTGACCAGCTAGGCGAATTTGTTGACCGGTTTCCACACCAGCAGGGATTTTTACATGTACACTATGGGCTTGTTTTTCATGACCTGTTCCGTGACATGTTGTACATGGATCTTTGATTTCTTTTCCGCGACCATGACAGACATCACAGGTTACTTGACGACGCATCATACCAAGCGGAGTCTGCGTATCGACGTTAATGACACCAGCACCATGACAGCGTCCACAAGTGACTGGACTTGTTCCTGGCTTAGCACCTGAGCCATTACATGTACTACAGCTTGCTTCACGATTGTACTTAACCTCTTTTTCAGCTCCAAAAATAGCTTCTTCAAAGGTCAAATTCACACGGTATTGGAGGTCATCCCCCTGACGAGGAGCATTTGGATTGCGTGAAGCACCGCCTCCGCCGAAGAAACTTGAGAAGATATCTTCAAAACCACCGAAGCCTCCTGCCCCATCGAAACCGCCGAAACCACCAGCTCCACCAAAACCACCGTTGGCTCCAGCAGCACCGTATTGGTCATAGGCAGCACGTTTTTGGTCGTCACTCAAAGTCTCATAGGCTTCCTGAACTTCCTTGTATTTTTCCTCAGCACCAGGCTCCTTGTTGATATCTGGGTGATATTTTTTCGAAAGCTTACGATAAGCCTTTTTGATTTCGTCTGCCGAAGCGTTTTTTGACACCCCCAGACGATCATAAAATTCAGTATTGTTCATACAAGATACCAAGACCGTAAAATTCGACTGAAAAATAGGAAATCTGACGCTGGAGCAATGCTCCTAGGCAGATTTATCTTTTTTCCGAGAATTTAGGTCGGGTTCAATTCCTTTCTGTTATATTGAGTAAGAAATTTGGAAACCCGTGTTCAATTCCCTGAACACCTTTGTTCCTTTCTATAATTTTTATGTAAATCTTTAGAGGCTGTTTTCTATACTCTGCTTCACTTGATCAAACTCTTCATCTGATAGAGTAAATATCAAATCCTCTTCAGCATACTCGTTCTGTTCTTTAAAATAGTTGTCCGTATTCTCTGCCAACCCTAAACCGAAAATCACTTTTCTTGCAAACTCTTGATGTGCAAAACCGATAGCCGTAATGATTTGTTTATCTTGGACAAGAACTTTCGGTTGGAAATTCTCACGTGGAAGAAATTCAAAATAGTCAAAGAAGTTTTGCCAAATTCCACCTGTAAATTTCGTGTCGTTCAACAAGCCTGCTTTCGCCAATAAAAGGGGCGCTGAAGAAATAGCTGCAATTAGGATATCTTGCTCATTAAGACTTCTCAAAAACGAGATCAATTTCTCATCTTGTAGAGCAGGACCTATATTTACCATTCCTGGCAAAATCACACAAGAATACTCTTCTATACGGATTTGATTCAATGTTTTCGTCGGTTGACAGGGCAAACCATCCTCAGAGACCACCATCGAATTCTCAGAAGCTACATAATCAATCGTGATATCAAAAGACAGAGCTAAAGTACTCGTTAAAGCGCTTATCTCATAAAGAGAAAAATTAGGATAAATGACACAAAGTACTTTTTTCATACGTAACATCCTCTATCTTATCGAAAAACAGAGGCTGGGTTGCAACCTCTGGATTTCTTCTTATACTCGCCTGATTCTCAAGCTCGGGATAAAATAGTCCACTGGACTATTTTATTTCTCCGTAAACTCTCCATCTACGACGTCATCGCCTGCGTTTCCTGTGGCTTGTGCGCCTTCTGCTCCTGCTTGAGCTTGTTGGGCTGCTGCAGCTTGTTCGTAGAGTTTAACAGCAAGGCCTTGAGCTTTTTCGTTCAATGCTTCAAGTTTTGCTTTCATGTCGTCCAAGTTGTTATCTTCTTGCGCTTTCTTAAGGTCATCAAGGGCAGCTTGGGCAGCATCACGTTCTGCATCGAAGCCTTTGCCTTCAGTTTCTTTGATTGTCTTTTCAGTCGCAAAGATAGCTTGGTCTACTTCGTTACGAAGGTCTACTTCTTCTTTACGTTTCTTATCTGCTTCAGCGTTAGCTTCTGCATCTTTCATCATGCGGTCGATTTCTTCGTCAGTCAAACCTGAGTTAGATTGGATCACAATAGTTTGTTCTTTTTGAGTTCCAAGATCTTTAGCCTTAACAGACACGATACCGTTCTTGTCGATATCAAATGTTACTTCGATTTGAGGAATTCCACGAGGTGCAGCTGGGATATCTGTCAATTGGAAACGTCCAAGAGTCTTGTTATCTGCTGCCATTGGGCGTTCACCTTGAAGAACATGGATATCAACGGCTGGTTGGTTGTCTGCCGCAGTTGAGAAGACTTGTGATTTAGATGTTGGAATTGTTGTGTTACGGTCGATGAGTTTTGTGAAGACACCACCCATTGTTTCGATACCAAGTGACAATGGTGTTACATCAAGAAGGACAACGTCTTTGACATCACCAGTGATAACACCACCTTGGATGGCAGCACCCATAGCAACTACTTCGTCAGGGTTTACTGATTTGTTTGGTTCTTTACCAGTTTCAGCTTTAACAGCTTCTACAACGGCTGGGATACGAGTTGAACCACCAACAAGGATAACTTCGTCGATTTCTGACAAGCTCAAACCAGCATCTGAAAGGGCTTGACGAACTGGAACTTTTGTACGTTCAACAAGGTCACGAGTCAAATCGTCAAATTTAGCACGAGTCAAAGTCATTTCCAAGTGAAGAGGTCCAGCTTCACCAGCAGTGATAAATGGCAAGCTGATTTGTGTTGAAGTTACACCAGAAAGGTCTTTCTTCGCTTTTTCAGCTGCATCTTTCAAACGTTGCATTGCCATCTTGTCAGTAGACAAGTCAATACCGTTTTCTTTCTTGAATTCTGCTACCAAGTGGTCGATGATTTTTTGGTCAAAGTCGTCACCACCAAGTTTGTTGTCCCCTGCAGTTGACAATACGTCGAAGACACCGTCACCCAATTCTAGGATAGAAACGTCGAATGTACCACCACCAAGGTCAAATACCAAGATTTTTTCTTCTTTATCAGTCTTGTCCAAACCGTAAGCAAGGGCTGCTGCAGTTGGTTCGTTGACGATACGTTCTACTTCAAGACCAGCGATTTTACCAGCGTCTTTTGTTGCTTGACGTTGAGCATCGTTGAAGTAAGCAGGAACTGTGATAACTGCTTTGGTTACTTTTTCACCAAGGTAGTCTTCAGCGTAGCCTTTCAAGTATTGAAGGATCATAGCTGAGATTTCTTGTGGAGTGTATTCTTTTCCATTTGCAGAAACTTTTTCAGAAGTTCCCATTTTAGACTTGATAGAGATAACTGTATCTGGGTTTGTAACTGCTTGGCGTTTTGCAGCGTCACCAACGATGATTTCGCCGTTTTTGAATGATACTACAGATGGAGTTGTACGGTTACCTTCTGGGTTTGCGATGATTTTGCTTTCAGTTCCTTCAAGAACTGCAACTGCTGAGTTTGTTGTACCTAAGTCAATACCGATAATTTTAGACATGTGTTTTTCTCCTTAAATTTTATATTCTATTTTTCTTTTTGATACTCTTCTTAAGTGGCGGCGCCGTCAGAGCTTGACTTCGTCAATCTCTTTGACTAAACTTTGAGCCTAAGGTCTCAAAGTTTGCGCAAATAGCGCCACGGCGAAGAGTATCGTCTTTGGTTCGCTTCGCTCACTATTGCAAAGCCAAACATATTTTATCTTTCTTCATAGTTTATTGTCGTTTCGGACAAGTTTCCTATTATGTTACGACACGAGGAGTCGAAATCGATTTTATTTCGACGACGAGTTAGTAAGGAGGCTAGGCAAACGCCATAGCGATTGCCGTTTTCTGACGAGTTGCTTTAGTCACCGTCAGAATTGCCTAGTTGTAGACCACTACCATGGCTGGGCGTAGGATACGATCATGGAGTTTGTAGCCTTTTTGGAAAACTTGAGCGATGGTATCTGCTGGGTGTTCATCGTCTGCCGGGAGAGTTTGGATGGCCATATGGTAGTTATGGTCAAATTCGCCATCGGCTGCGATTTCTTCGATTCCTTCTTCTTTCAAAGCGTGAATCAGGCTTTCTTGCACCATCTCCAATCCTTTTTTAACGTCGTCTGTCAAACCTTCAACTGCGAGTGCGCGCTCAAGGTTGTCGAGCGATGGTAAGATTGCTTTTGCCAAGTCTTGACTACGATAGCGTTGCAAGTTTTGACGTTCTTCATTGGCACGGCGTTGGATATTTTGCATTTCTGCATGAGCACGAAGGTATTTGTTCTCGAACTCATCTGCACGTTCATTTGCCAAGTCCAATTCAGACTTCTCAGGAGTTGTTTCTTCTACCGTTTCCACAACTTCCTCTTCTTGGACTTCTTCTACTTCTTCATTTTTTATATCTTGGGCCATTTTCGCCTCCTTTAATGATTTCAATCTTAATGTACTTCGTAATGATTACTGCTGAGGTAGCGGTAAAAATCTGTCAACTTCATGGTCAAAACACGGTTGACCACATTGACTTGGTTGATTAGCTGTTGGTAATCCAGATTGACTGGACCGATAATCGCTAGAATTCCAACTCCCCGATAAGGAATGAGGAACTTGCTACTAATCACCGCTAGGTCAGCTAGGCAGGATTCTTGACTGTCCGCAACTCGGACATTTTGCATCTGATCCTCATGCAGCCCCTCACGAATCTCCAAGGCCACCTTTTGCGGTTGGTCAAAGAACTGATAGGCTGCTAGATTAGCAAAATTCAAGAGATTAACCTTGCCCGCCACCACAATGTTTTCGTTGAACATTTCCTTAAAAATGTGTTCAAAGAGATCGATAACATTATCCGTCGTTGTGAAGTAACGCTGGATAATCTGCGGAATCTCCGTCCGAATCTTGTAGTGAATATCTAGAACGGTGTGACCGAGGAAACGTTCTTGAATGATTGCCTTCAGTTTCAGCAAATCTTCCTGCAAAAAATTCCTTGGAATCAGAAACTGACTGGTAACCGTTCGCGATTCGTCTAGGGTAAATACTGCCAAGGCTGTATGTTGACCTAAAACCACGATATCAAAGGCTGTCAACCGTTGTCTGCTCGGCTCAACGTCCAGTGCCACTACCGTACAGCCACTCAAGTCTGTCAGTAGATTAGCAGCCTCTTGCAGAATATCCTCCAATTTGAAGAATTCCTGATCAAAGGTTTTGACAATCTCATATACCTCATTTTCAGCTAATCGGTCAAAATCCAGTGAGTGTTTAACATAGTACTGAAAACCAGCAACACTTGGCATGCGACCGCTTGAAGTATGAGCCTTCTCAAGTAACCCTTGCTTTTCTAAAGCCGCCATGTCATTACGAATAGTTGCACTGCTAGAGTTAATAGACTCTTGCAAGGCTTTGGATCCGACAGGTTCGTGCGTTTTGGTAAAGATGTCAATAATCAGATTTAAAATATCCTGCTGACGCTCTGTAACCATCTCATCACTCCTCTCTGTCTAATCCATTAGCACTCGATACGTTCAAGTGCTAACTCATGATTCTATTATACACCCTTAAAAGAGAATGTCAAGACAAAAACTCAAAAAATTAGCACTCTTTCATCAAGAGTGCTAAAAATCAGTCTGAAGACCTAGAGCTTTACCTTCCAGCTACTCGGTATTTCTTTTTAAGTCTGAAATAACCATAGATTAGATAAGAAATCAGAAAAGCATATAAAAGAAAAACTATAAAGAAAGACATAGAAAGCTCTTCTTTAAATAAACTCATACAAACAACAAGACCACCCGAGAAAGTAGCTGTACAGGAACAAAGTCTAGACCGCATAACTTCCCACCTGAGCTCCTTACTCATATAAACTCGATCCTCTGAAAGTATATCAGAAGCTGGTTTACGAAGAATCGAACAAAAACCTCTTTCTATCAATTCCCAACCGCTATTTCTAAAATCTTGCAGTTCACGCTTATGCTTTTTAAGAAATCTAGAATCATAGATACGGTAGATGACATCATCAGGTTGACATTGTTCAAAATAGAAAAAACCAAAACTATTTGTTCTATATCTCCAGCCTTTCAAATGCATCCCATGTAAATATTCTTCCTTCTTGTCCAAATCAAGAATAGTGAAGATCCGAAATTGCTTTTTATTGATCATGACTTCCCCTCCAATTTTGAGCATACCTACCCTATCATAAATCTGATAATTCCTTCTTTTTATGCCATAACTTCCAGCTAATATAGGCAACTATTAACAAGAGGATTAAAGACAAGAAAATATCTAGCCCAACCACAAGAAATTTCCATAGATCAAACGTATTACTCCTATCGAGCAACATAAATAGTAATGGTATATGTATGGCTAGCAAAAGTAAAACAGGTACTAGTCGCAGTCTTAAAATGCGATTAACCATATCCAACTCGTTAGTAGCATCGTTATAAATTTCAAACTCTGCAGCCGATTCAACTTCAGAATGCGCTTTTCTAAAATAGGAAAAACTATTAAAGTCTGTAATATGCTCCCAACCACAGTCTTTAAATAGTTGTAAATAGGAGGCTCTCTCTGATTTTTCCATTGGGTAAAAATCCAACTGATAAGACACTTGCTCAGGCTGACACTTTTCAAATGTATACTTAACTGCAAACAATAAGATAGAGTAGCTTACTTCCCTAAGTTTCCAGCCCTTAGCATGCATTTCTCTAAAGTATAGAGCCTCCCTCTCATAATCCGCAATTGTAAAAATTCGATAAACAATTTTCTTTTCCATCATCCTTCCTCCCGACTGTTTCTGTAGAGTCGTTCAATACGCTTCAATTCAATATCTAAAACTTTTCGTCCCAAGTCTGTAATCTGATAGATTTTCCGTTTTTCCTCTTCTCGGACAAAGGAAATCAAACCATCCTTTTCCATCTTTGACAAGGTTCCATACATAGTTCCAGGACTAATCGAAACTTGCAAATCTGTCATCTCCTTGACCTTTTGCGTAATACTGTACCCATGACCTTCCTTTTGCAGACAGAACAAGATATAAAAACCCGTTTCCGTCATCGGAAGATAAACTCGACGAATCTTATCCGTTAATTCCATTTATAACCACCTCCTATTCAGTTCGATATATCGCACCTCGTTATATAAAATATATCACATCTCGATATAAAACACAAGAAAAAAGACCACCCTCAGGCAATCTTTCTTCTATATTAGTAAAGATCTAAATAGTTATCAATTTCCCATTGTGAAACGAAGGTTGCATAACTTGCCCATTCGATTCGTTTGGCTTCAAGGAAACTAGTATAGATATGTTCTCCAAGAGCTGCTCTGACAACTTCATCTTCAGTCAGAGCTTTCAAAGCGTTGTGAAGAGTTGATGGAAGGTCTGTAATACCAGCTTCCTTGCGCTCTTCTGCTGTCATGATGTAGATATTTTCTTCGATAGGAGCTGGTGCTTCGATTTTATTTTCAATACCATGCAAACCAACTTCCAAAAGAACTGCCATAGCGATGTACGGATTAGCCATTGGATCCACTGAACGCAACTCAAGACGAGTCCCCATACCACGTGAAGCAGGCACGCGCACAAGTGGCGAACGGTTACGACCAGCCCAAGCAATGTAAACCGGCGCTTCATAACCTGGAACCAAACGTTTGTATGAGTTAACTGTTGGGTTCATAATGGCAGTATAGTTGTAGGCATGCTTAATCAAACCGCCAAGGAAATGGTAGGCAGTTTCTGACAACTGCATTCCTTTTGGATCATTTGGATCAAAGAAGGCATTGTTTCCTTCTGCATCAAACAAGGACATATTACAGTGCATACCTGATCCAGCAATACCAAATTTTGGTTTTGCCATAAAGGTTGCGTAAAGCCCATGTTTGCGAGCAATGGTTTTAACAACAAGTTTAAAGATTTGAATCTTATCACAAGCACGGAGAACTTCATCGTACTTGAAGTCAATCTCGTGTTGTCCAACCGCAACCTCGTGGTGACTCGCTTCTACTTCAAATCCCATTTTGGTCAAGACATTGACAATCTCACGACGTGTATTGTCCGCAAGGTCAGTAGGCGCCAAATCAAAGTAGCCACCCTTATCATTTACTTCAAGTGTTGGATCTCCATTTTCATCCAACTTAAATAGGAAGAATTCTGGCTCTGGTCCAAGGTTGAAGGATTTGAATCCCACTTCTTCCATGTGACGAAGAGCACGTTTCAAATTGCCACGAGGGTCTCCTGCAAATGGTTCACCTTCTGTTGTATAGACATCACAGATCAAACCTGCAACACTTCCATTTTCATCTCCCCAAGGGAAGACTGTCCATGTATCCAAGTCAGGGTACAAGTACATATCCGACTCATTGATACGTACAAAACCTTCAATAGAAGATCCATCAAACATAGCCTTATTTGACAAGACCTTATCTAACTGTTCATCTGTAGCAGGAATTTCGACGTTCTTCATGGTTCCCAAAATATCTGAGAACATGAGACGGATAAAGGTAACATTTTTTTCCTTGACTTCACGACGAATATCTGCAGCTGTGATTGGCATGAGTTTTCTCCTTAATGTATGACTACTTGCGGTTGCCTAACCGCGACCAAAAGGTGACCGTACTGAAGCAAAGCGACCCTGTTGGAGGAGTTCATTGTGAAGTGCACGACGCACCTCAGTCTGACTAACCGCTTTCTTGGATTTCGCTTCACGTTCAGCATATTTTTTCTTAATGGCAGCGATATTATAACCTTCAGAGATATAATCTTTGATTTCAAGCAGACGATCCATGTCATTCAAGGAATACATGCGACGGTTCCCTTCGTTTCGATCAGGCTTAATCAACTCTTGATCTTCATAATAACGAATCTGACGCGCCGATAAATCGGTCAACTTCATAACACTGCCGATAGGAAAAACAGCCATATTTCGGCGAAATTCTTTTTCCTTCATTTACAATTTCCTTCTTTCTGTCTATTATAGTCTAAAAAAAGACAAACGTCAATTGATAATGTTATAAAATGTAACATTATTTTTCTTTTTTCTCTAAAAAGAGCCGAATACGATCAATATCGTAATTTACGAGAATTGCGACAAAAACTCCCATGAAAGTTTCTGATACACGCGCAAACACGTACAAAATTGTTTCACCACTCGGAATCGATAGGGTAATGATTAACATAGCCGCTACACCACCAATAACCCCTGCTTTGTTATTCATGGCTACATTTGTCATAATGGTTAACATGGTGCAGATTGGAACAACAACCAAGGTCACCCAAAAAGCTTCGTGGAAAAAGGTGTTTAATAGGAAGAAGACCAGGGCATAGAGGCCACCGATACTATTTCCTAGAATACGCGAAGTCCCAAAATGGACACTCTTATCAAAACTCTCCCTCAGGCTAAAAACGGCTGTCAAAGCACCAATTTGAAGACCTTTCCAACCAAAAAAGCCAAAAATCAAGAGAACTAGAAAAACAGCAATACCTGTTTTAAAGGTTCGCATACCAAGTCTGAACTGTGATTTATCGAATTTATATTTTTTAAAATAACTCATAATCTCAACTTTCTATTTCCATTTTATCATAAATTGGCTGATTTTATGAGCAATAGTTGAGAGGAAGCGTTTTTATTTCGAGTAAAAGAAAAGAGGAACTTTCATTCCCCTCTTCTTTGATTCATTTAGTTAATCTTATTTTTCTGTCAAGGCTGCAAGTCCTGGAAGAACTTTACCTTCAAGAAGTTCCATTGATGCTCCACCACCAGTAGAGATCCATGAGAACTTGTCTGCACGACCAAGGTTGATTGCTGCGGCAGCTGAGTCACCACCACCGATGATTGATTTAACGCCTGGTTGTTTCACGATAGCGTCCATCACACCGATTGTACCAGCTTGGAAATCTGGGTTTTCAAATACACCCATAGGTCCATTCCATACAACTGTTTTGGCACCAGTCAAAGCTTCGTCAAATTTAGCGATAGATTTTGGACCGATGTCAAGACCAAGGAAGCCTTCAGAAACTGCTTCACCTTCAGTGTCACGCACTTCAGTGTAGCCAGCAAATGCGTTAGCTTCTTTTGAGTCAACTGGCAAGATCAATTTACCGTTTGCTTTTTCAAGAAGAGCTTTCGCAACATCCAATTTGTCCTCTTCTACAAGTGAGTTACCGATTTCGATACCTTGTGCTTTGTAGAATGTGTAAGTCATACCACCACCGATAAGGACTTTATCAGCTTTTTCAAGCAAGTTTTCGATAACACCGATCTTGTCTGAAACTTTTGAACCACCAAGGATTGCTACGAATGGACGTTCTGGAGTTTCAACTGCTTCTTGGATGTAGGCAATTTCGTTTTCAAGAAGGAAACCAGCAACTGCTTTTTCAACGTTTGCTGAGATACCAACGTTAGATGCATGTGCACGGTGAGCTGTACCGAATGCATCGTTTACAAAGATACCATCTCCAAGTGATGCCCAGTATTTACCAAGTTCAGGATCGTTTTTAGATTCTTTCTTGCCGTCAACATCTTCGTAACGAGTGTTTTCAACCAAGAGAACTTGTCCATCTTCAAGAGCGTTGATAGCTGCTTCCAATTCAGCACCACGAGTGACACCTGGGAAAACAACGTCTTGACCAAGTTTTGCTGCCAAGTCAGCTGCTACAGGAGCAAGTGATTTACCAGCTTTGTCTGCTTCTTCTTTTACACGGCCAAGGTGAGAGAAGAGGATAGCACGTCCACCTTGTTCGATGATGTACTTAATAGTTGGAAGAGCTGCTGTGATACGGTTGTCGTTAGTGATTACGCCATCTTTCAATGGTACGTTGAAATCAACACGAACGAGGACTTTTTTACCTTTCAAGTCAACGTCTTTAACAGTAAGTTTTGCCATGTTACAAAAACCCCTTTATTTATTTTATTCGAAACTATTATATCACACTTTGGAAATATAAGGAAAGATTTCACAAGATTTTTCGATATTTAATCTTTGTGGCATGCTAGAGTATATTATTTTTGCTTTTTCTAACGAATTTTCTTTCTAAAATCTTAGCTTAACACTTGTTAGATTTACTTTTATCCTTTAAAATAGAATAGGAGAAATTCCGTTATTATTTTTCGGAGGAAAAAGAAATGTCCATTAATTGGCAGGAAATTTTATTTCACTTTTTAGGTGGTCTGGGACTATTCTTGTATAGTATCAAGACCATGGGAGACGGTCTGCAACAAGCTGCTGGAGATCGCCTTCGTTTTTACATTGACAAATATACCAGTAATCCATTCTTTGGTGTGCTAGTTGGTATCGGTATGACGGCGCTAATTCAGTCAAGTTCTGGTGTCACAGTCATTACAGTTGGACTAGTAAGTGCAGGACTTTTGACCTTGCGTCAAGCTATCGGTATTGTCATGGGTGCCAATATTGGAACCACCGTTACATCCTTTATCATCGGTTTTAAGCTAGGAGATTATGCCTTACCAATGCTTTTCATCGGAGCGATTTGTCTCTTCTTCACCAAGAATCGCTCTATCAATAACATCGGACGTATCATTTTTGGTGTAGGTGGTATCTTCTTCGCTCTCAATCTTATGAGCGGTGCAATGGAACCTCTAAAAGACTTGCAAGTCTTTAGAGACTATATGGTTGAACTAAGTAAGAGTCCTATTCTTGGTGTCTTTGTCGGAACTGGACTAACCCTACTCATTCAAGCTTCTTCCGCAACTATCGGTATCCTACAGAATCTTTACGCCAGTGGTTTGATTGATCTACAAGGTGCCCTACCAGTCTTGTTTGGTGATAATATCGGAACGACCATTACAGCTATTATTGCTTCTCTTGGAGCCAATATTGCTGCCAAACGTGTTGCTGGTGCCCATGTCGCCTTTAACGTGATTGGTACGGTTATCTGTATCGTCTTCCTTGTGCCTTTCACCGGCTTGATTCAATGGTTTGAATCTACACTCAATCTGGCTCCAGAAATGACCATTGCCTTTGCCCACGGAACCTTTAATATCACAAATACTATTATCCAATTTCCCTTCATCGGAGCTTTGGCTTTCTTTGTAACTAAACTCATCCCCGGTGAAGATGAAGTTGTCAAGTACGAGCCGCTTTACCTTGATGAGCACTTGATTAAACAAGCTCCATCAATCGCTCTCGGAAATGCGAAGAAAGAACTCCTTCACTTGGGAAATTATGCTTCTAAAGCCTTTGACCTTTCATACAACTACATCATTAACCTCAATGAAAAGGTTGCTGAAAAAGGCCACAAGACAGAAGAAGCCATCAATACCATTGATGAAAAA
This sequence comes from bacterium, assembly GCA_905221245.1. GTDB lineage: Bacteria > Bacillota > Bacilli > Lactobacillales > Streptococcaceae > Streptococcus. The sequence continues at coordinate 85,242 of CAJNCK010000007.1, read as the reverse complement.
TTGACTCGTTACCTTATTACTCTTTCAAGTGAAGCTCTTAGCCAGAAAGAAAGTGAAGTGCTCACCAACATTCTTGATTCATCCCGCGATTTGGAACGAATTGGGGACCACGCAGAAGCGCTAATCAACCTGACTGACTACCTTCAACGTAAAAACGTTGAGTTCTCTGAAGCTGCTTTACAGGAATTAGCTGATATCTATCAAAAGACCACTGGCTTTATCAAAGATGCCCTTGACAGCGTGGAAAACAATGATATTGAAAAAGCTCAAAGTCTGATTGAACGCCATAAAGAAATCAACAATATGGAACGTGTTCTCAGAAAGACCCACATCAAACGCCTCAACAAGGGCGAGTGTTCAACACAAGCTGGGGTCAACTTTATCGACATCATTTCCCACTATACTCGTGTATCTGACCACGCTATGAATCTAGCTGAAAAGGTCATCGCTGAACAAATCTAAGAACCAAGAAGCTATCCTAAATAGGATGGCTTTTTTCTTTTCCTAATCTAGAATTGCTTTTCTAACATATAGAAAAATGCTTTGATTCACAATGGAATCAAAGCATTTTAAAGAGCTCCCCATACATAAGCGCAGAAGCTGCGGTTCCTCTGTACTTAGCTTCTTCTCTTTTAATAAAGCGAGCTAAGTTGAGCAACTCAGGTGCCGGATGTTTGGGATTTAGGAGCAATTCACGATTGACCAGGCCTGAGAGACGAACTGCCAGCAATTGCTCATTTGTAGTAGACAGTTTTTTAGCAGTCTCTAGGAGAGCAGCAACTAAATCTTCACTCAAATCATGTCGAGCATGATTGTAAAGATCTTTTACAAGGATTTCTAGGTTTGGTTCTACCATCCCTACCACCTCCTTAAGTTTAATAATTTTTAATCAAGTCAACTGTTGAACGATCCAATTTTTTCACCAAGGCTTGCAAGAAAGCTTGAGCTTCTAAGAAGTCATCCATAGCGTAGAGGGTTTGATGAGAATGGATATAACGAGCGCAAACACCGATTGTTGTAGATGGGACACCACCATTTTTCAGATGAGCTGCGCCAGCGTCTGTTCCGCCTTTACCACAGTAGTATTGGTACTTGATACCAGCTTCTTCAGCCGTTGTCAAAAGGAAATCCTTCATTCCTGGGAGAAGCAAGTGACCTGGATCGTAGAAACGAATCAAGGTTCCATCTCCAATCTTGCCTTGGCCACCATAAACATCACCAGCAGGTGAGCAATCAACTGCTAGGAATACTTCTGGGTCAAACTTGGTTGTAGATGTATGAGCACCGCGGAGACCAACTTCTTCTTGAACGTTAGAGCCAAGATAGAGTTCATTTCCCAGTTTTTGACCTGACAGAGCTTCCGCCAACTCGCTCACCATAAGAACACCGTAGCGGTTGTCCCAAGCTTTTGATATGATATTTTTTTCATTGGCTGTTAAGATTGCAGAACTATCTGGTACAATGGTGTCGCCAGGACGGATGCCAAAGCTTTCTGCCTCAGCCTTATCCGCAAAACCGCCATCAAAGACGATATCTGCAATAGCTGGCATGGTTGGTCCGCCCTTACCACGAGTCAAATGTGGCGGAACAGAACCTGAAATCACAGGAATTTCACGACCGTCACGAGTCAAGAGTTTGAAACGTTGGCTGCTAACCACCATAGGATTCCATCCACCGATTTCTACCACACGAAAGGTACCGTCTGGCTTGATTTCGCTGACCATAAAACCAACTTCATCCATGTGAGAAGCAACCAAGACGCGCGGTGCATCTGCAGCTTCTGAATGTTTGATACCAAAAATACCACCCAAGCCATCTGTCACCACTTCATCCACGTGCGGTGTCAACTTTTCACGAAGATAAGCACGGACAGGTGCTTCATGACCTGAGATCGCAGCAAGTTCTGTTACTTCTTTGATTTTTGAAAATAATGTTGTCATTTCATTTCCTTCTTTCTTTCATCCATTTTACCACTTTTTATAGGAGAAGGATAGCGGGAAGGTGGATTTCTAAATTAGTATCTTAGTCCTGCTCTATCTTAGAAAAAGATTATATTTTCTTGCATGTGATGTGAAATCTAAGAACTATTCCAAGATTAACCAAACTATTAATTTCCAAACAAAAAACAATTCAATGCTATATTTGTTTAGTTTTTTCATGAAATCTGCAGAAAATAGTTGACTTTGCATTCTTATTTCTTTAAAATAGTACAAAACTAGGAAAAGGAAAAAATCATGACCAAAACAATTCTTGTTACAGGTGGGGCTGGCTACATTGGCTCCCATACCGTTAAAGCTCTTTTAAATGCTGGCTATCAGGTACATGTTCTAGATAATCTCTCTACAGGAAATCGAACGGCTGTAGATAGTCGTGCTATCTTTAAACAACTGGATGTTTATGATGCTAGCGCCTTAAAAACTTACTTAGAAGAAAATCAGATTGATGCTGTTCTCCATTGTGCAGGTGAGATTGTTGTGAGCGAAAGTATTGAAAATCCAAGTAAATACTTCACTGCCAATGTTGCTGGTATGAACCAAGTTCTCAAAGTCTTGTCTGAAGTTGGTATTCAAAAAATCATGTTCTCTTCGACTGCTTCCCTCTATGGTAATAACTGTATTGACAATCCTGCAACTGAAGATACCCTGCTCGACCCTGTCAACCCTTATGCTGAGACAAAACTGATGGGTGAACGAATGATTTACTGGATGGCCAATCGCTATAATTGGAAATATGTCATTTTCCGTTACTTTAATGTAGCTGGGGCTGAAATGGATGCTTCAAACGGTCTGCGAGTGAAAAATCCAACTCATATCATTCCAAATATCAACAAGACCGCATTGGGACAAAATGATAGCCTGAAAATATTTGGAGATGACTACGATACACGTGATGGTTCATGTATTCGGGATTACATTCATGTCTTGGACCTTGCACAGGCTCATGTTAAAGGAATGAACTACCTATTTCAAGAAGACAGTTCTTCTCAAATCTTTAACTTAGGAACTGAAAAAGGCTATACCGTCAAAGAAATCTTTAAAACTGCTGAAGAATTACTGAATCAAAAAATACCACACGAAATTGTTGCTCGCCGTGCTGGTGACCCAGCTAGCGTCCTAGCAGACGCATCAAAAGCTAAAAAATATCTTGATTGGAAGGCTAGCTACTCCCTCGAAGATATTATTTTATCAGATTATCGTTGGCGTGTTAAAGAAGGCAAAAACATTTTGGAATAGGATAACAAAGGAGAAAGCCTTGGCGCTCTCTCCTTGTTTTATTCATTAAATTGTCAGAAAATTTATTGACAGATTAAAGAAATCGTGTTACAGTAATATCCGCAGGTATCTTTCGATACCAAATCTACATAAAAGGATGGGGTATGAAACTTTCTCATTATTTAATTGGCTTACTTCTACTCCTAGTCTTTCTCTCTATTAGCATTGGGACCAGTGATTTTTCATGGGGAAAGCTATTTGATTTCGACCAGCAGACCTGGCTCCTCTTTCAAGAGTCCCGTCTCCCAAGAACCATCAGCATTCTCCTGACTGCCTCTAGTATGAGTATGGCAGGACTCCTCATGCAGACTATTACCCAAAATCAGTTTGCTGCTCCAAGCACAGTTGGAACGACTGAAGCTGCCAAACTGGGAATGGTGCTGAGCCTCTTTGTCTTTCCGTCGGCTAGTCTGACTCAAAAGATGCTCTTTGCTTTTGTTTCATCCATCGTATTCACCCTCTTCTTCCTAGCCTTTATGACTATTTTCTCTGTAAAGGAAAGGTGGATGTTGCCTCTGATTGGGATTATCTATAGCGGAATTATTGGTTCTGTGACAGAAGTTATCGCCTACCGTTTCAATCTGGTTCAGAGTATGACAGCTTGGACCCAGGGCTCCTTCTCCATGATTCAGACCCATCAGTATGAGTGGCTCTTCTTAGGCCTCATCATCCTGATAGCCGTTTGGAAATTATCCCAAACCTTCACCATCATGAATCTAGGGAAAGAAACCAGCGAAAGTTTGGGGATTTCCTACTCCCTACTTGAAAAACTGGCCCTCTTTCTGGCGGCGCTAACGACTAGTGTCACCATGATTACTGTGGGTGGCTTACCTTTTCTCGGAGTTATTGTTCCCAATCTTGTTCGCAAGCGTTATGGAGATAATCTAAGTCAGACCAAACTTATCGTCGCACTGGTTGGAGCCAATCTAGTTCTGGCTTGCGATATCCTATCCCGAGTTCTGATTCGACCCTATGAGTTGTCTGTCAGTCTTCTACTAGGAATCATTGGTAGCCTCGTCTTTATCCTACTTCTATGGAGAGGGGGACGAAAAGATGCAGTTTAAAAGCAAACATACCAAGCTCTTCTGGCTTCTCATTATTCTCGCCATCGGATCTTGCCTTCTCTACTTTTGGCCCATCACTCACTTGTCAGCCTTTGCTTGGAAGTTGCGTTCCCAAAAAATTGTCGTTTATCTCTTGGTAGCTATCGCGACTGGGATTTCGACCATTAGTTTTCAAACCCTGACGGAAAATCGCTTCCTGACGCCAAGTATTTTGGGAATCGAATCCTTCTACGTCCTACTGCAAACTCTACTACTGGTTTTTGAAAGCAAGTTTCTTCAACTTGACAAGTCTCCTATCTTAGAATTCCTAGTTTTGCTTCTGCTTCAATCTCTCTTCTTTCTTGCCTTAGAAGGCTACCTGAAGACGCTGATGAAGCAAGATCTGGTCTTCATCCTGCTGATCTGTCTAGCACTCGGAAGCCTCTTTCGAAATATCAGTACCTTCCTTCAGGTCCTGATGGATCCAAACGAATACGATAAACTGCAGAACAGTCTCTTTGCCTCCTTTCAGCATCTCAATACTTCCATCCTAGCCATCAGCTCTCTGATTATCCTTGCTTTGACAATCTTTTTCTTTCGGAAAGCAGTCATTCTGGATGTCTTGCACCTACAAAGAGAAACGGCTCAGATATTGGGACTCAATGTTGAAAAAGAACAGAAAGAACTCCTCTGGGGCATCGTGCTTTTGACCTCAACGGCCACTGCCTTGGTAGGGCCTATGGCCTTCTTCGGCTTTATGCTAGCCAACCTCACCTACCTGATTGTCAAAGACTATCGGCACAAGTTGCTCTTTATCGTGGCCATTCTGGTTGGATTTATCAGTTTGACCTTGGGGCAAGCCCTGATTGAACGAGTCTTTGCTCTGGAAATTCGCATCAGTATGATCATCGAGAGTGTGGGTGGCTTCTTATTCTTTATCTTACTTTATAGGAGGGCGCGTCGGTGAAACTGGAAAACATTGACAAATCCATTCAAAAACAGGATATTTTGCAAGGCATTTCGCTTGAAGTCAGCCCTCAGAAACTGACAGCCTTCATTGGTCCCAATGGTGCTGGAAAATCGACTCTCCTCTCCATCATGAGCAGACTGACCAAGGAAGATCAGGGAATTCTCAGTATCAAAGGCCGCGAAATCGAGAGTTGGAATTCACAAGAACTGGCTCAAGAACTGACTATCCTAAAGCAGAAGATTAATTACCAAGCCAAATTGACGGTGGAAGAACTGGTCAGTTTTGGACGTTTTCCTTACAGTCGAGGTCGACTGAGACCAGAAGACTGGGGAAAAATCCGAGAAACTATGGACTATTTAGAACTGACCAACTTAAAAGACCGCTACATCGATAGCCTGTCTGGGGGACAACTCCAGCGCGTCTTTATCGCTATGGTACTGGCCCAGGATACGGACTTTATCTTACTAGACGAACCTCTCAACAATCTTGATATCAAGCAAAGCGTTAGCATGATGCAGATTCTTCGGAGACTGGTGGAAGAACTCGGAAAGACCATTATCATCGTCCTCCACGATATCAACATGGCCAGTCAGTATGCGGATGAAATTGTCGCCTTCAAGGACGGCCAAGTCTTTCGCAAGGGAACAACCAATCAAATCATGCAGGCTGATCTGCTCAGTCAACTTTACGAGATTCCCATCACGCTAGCTGATATCAACGGCAAAAAGATCTGCATCTATAGCTAGCAACTCAGAAACTCGAGTTAGAAGAAACTTTGTCTCTTAGTCAATAAGACCAAGAGACTCCCTAAATCGTTATCACATTTTAAAAAGGAGAAATCATGAAAACATCCCTTAAACTTTATTTCACTGCCCTAGTGGCCAGCTTCTTGCTCCTACTTGGTGCATGTAGTACAAACACAAACTCAAGCACTAGTAAGTCGGAAACAAGCAGCTCTGCTCCAACAGAAGTGACTATTAAAAGCTCACTGGACGAAGTCAAACTTTCAAAAGTTCCTGAAAAAATTGTGACCTTTGACCTCGGTGCTGCGGATACTATTCGCGCTTTAGGTTTTGAAAAGAATATCGTGGGAATGCCTACAAAAACTGTTCCGGCTTACCTAAAAGACCTAGCTGGAAAAGTTAACAATGTTGGTTCTATGGTTGAACCAGACCTAGAAGCCATTGCTGCCCTTGAACCAGATTTGATTATCGCTTCACCACGTACCCAAAAATTTGTTGATAAATTCAAAGAAATCGCCCCAACCGTTCTCTTCCAAGCAAGCAAGGACGACTACTGGACTTCTACCAAGGCTAATATCGAATCCTTAGCAAGTGCCTTTGGTGAAACTGGCACACAGAAAGCCAAAGAAGAATTGGCCAAGCTAGACAAGAGCATCCAAGAAGTCGCTACTAAAAACGAAAGTTCTGACAAAAAAGCCCTTGCTATCCTCCTCAACGAAGGAAAAATGGCTGCCTTTGGTGCCCAATCTCGTTTCTCTTTCTTGTACCAAACCTTGAAATTCAAGCCAACAGATACTCAATTTGAAGACTCTCGCCACGGACAAGAAGTCAGCTTTGAAAGTGTCAAAGAAATCAATCCTGACATCCTTTTTGTCATCAACCGTACCCTTGCCATCGGTGGGGACAACTCAAGCAACGACGGCGTCCTAGAAAATGCCCTCATCGCTGAAACTCCTGCCGCTAAAAATGGTAAAATTATCCAACTCACACCAGACCTCTGGTATCTAAGCGGAGGCGGTCTTGAATCAACAAAACTCATGATTGAAGACGCACAAAAAGCCTTGAAATAAGCTACTTTAAACTCAATCACATCTTTACATGATAAAACGCATCCTATCAAGTTCACTCAAACCTGATAGGATGCGTTTTTATCATTTCACTAAAATATTTTTACCTAGCCTCATTTTTCTTCTTGATTCCGTTTGAGGGAAAAATGGTCTGGGACGGGGTCCTTGCCTGTTTTAGACCAGGGATGACAACGTAAAATCCGAGCCAAGCCCATCAAGACACCCTTGAAGCCATGTTTTTCAATAGCCTCAATCATATAGTTTGAGCAGGTAGGCTCAAAGCGACAAGAGGGTGGAAAGGCTGGTGAGATAAACCGTTGGTAAAAGCGCACAGGCGCTATTAAAATTCGTTTCATTATTTCTTGGTTACAGCCATGGTGTGTAGTTGGCTGATTTCTTTTTTGTTAAGACGACGGGATTCGCCTGGACGGAGTCCTGTCAAGTCTAGATGTCCAAAACGGGTCCGTGACAACTTGTCCACTTGGAGACCGACAGCTTCAAACATCTTTTTAACCTGGTGGTTACGCCCTTCATGGATAGTCAACTGCACCACAGAGCGGTTTTTGACTGGATCCACTTTGAGAATTTCATAGACAGCCGGCTTGGTTTTCTTACCATCAATCTCAAGTCCACAGGTCAAGGGGCGGAGATTGTCCTTATTGGCCACACCTTTAACACGCGCGACATAAACCTTATCAATCTCATTACGAGGGTGAATCATCTCATCCGTAAAATCCCCATCATTGGTCAAAATCAAGACTCCTGATGTATCCCAGTCCAAACGACCTACAGGGTAGATGCGCTCTTTGACATTGGGCAAGAGGTCGACAACCGTCTTTCGGCCCTTGTCATCTGTCACACTGGAAATGACACCGCGTGGTTTGTTAAGCAGATAGTAGACCTTTTCTTCGTTGTAGATAGGTTGACCTTCCACTTCGACCTTGTCGCCTGACTTGATGGTCGTTGCTAGTTCACGCACTACTTGGCCATTGACCGTCACCAAGCCTTGCTTGATCAGCTCTTCTGCTTTTCTCCTACTGGCCACACCTGCGTGGGCAATATACTTATTGATTCTCATCTTCTTCTATCCTTTCACCAAATAATTGGCTTTCTTGGGCTTGAATCTCAAGCTCATCAATCACTGGTAATTCTTCTAAATGGTTTATCCCCATGTAATCTAGGAAATAATCTGTAGTCACATAGAGGTTGGGACGACCCAACACTTCTTTTTTCCCGTCTTCTCGTATCAAGTCAAAGGCCTGCAACTTTGCCAAGGCCCCACTCGAGTTGACCCCACGGATGGCATCAATTTCGATCCGCGTAATCGGCTGCTTATAGGCAATGATGGACAAGGTCTCAAGGGCAGCCCGAGATAAACTCTGGTTGATAGGTGCCTTGGAATATTCCTTCAAAATCTCTGCAAATTGAGGCTTGGTCACCAATCTATAAGCTCCCCCTGTCTCAATCAGAGCCAAACTGGCATCTGGGTCCTTTTCATACTTCTGGGCTAATTTTTCTAAACTCTGTTGGATGCCTGTCGGTGGCAGAGAGAGGAGTTCAGCTAACTGGCGGACTCTAATCCCATCTTCACCCGCTACAAACAAGAGCGCTTCTATTTTTGCTAAAGTACTCATCTTTCCTCTCTATCAAGTCTAGCTTTGGGTCACTTGACTTTCTTCCTTCTTTTCCATGAGATAGATATCTCCGAAATTCTCCTCTTGCACGAGGATCAGCTCCTGGGTTTTGATTAACTCTAGAGTTGCCAAAAAGAGAGTAATGACCTCTTGGACATTCTGGGCTTCCTTGAACAAATCCTGCAAGCACAATTGATCTCGTCCAGTCAAGGACTCTTTCACGATAACCATCATGTCCTCAATCTTATACTCATCCCGCAAGATAGTCGTGTGATTCTGTGCAAACTCCTCTTTTTTCTTGGCTAGGATATTTGAAAAAGCCAAAAAGAGGTCAATGGTCGTCTTGTCATGCACAAGCTCCGCATCTTCGTAAATCAACTCTGTCGGCGCTTTGGAATAGTGCTGGGCCCGTTCTTGGTGCTTGGCTTCCAAGTGTTCACTCAAGAGCTTGAACTTGCGGTATTCTTCGATTTGAGAGAGAAGATCCTGCTCCAGGTCATCTTCCAAATCTGTCACTTCCGCTACCTTTGGAAGTAGTTTACGGCTCTTGATCAGCATGAGCTGACTGGCCATAACCATGTACTCACCCGTCACTTCCAGACGCATGGCCTGCAGGGTTGAAACATAGGCCAGATACTGTTCAATGACTTCTGTGATAGGAACATCGTAAATATCCATCTGGTACTTAGAAACAAGGTGCAAGAGCAAGTCCAGGGGCCCTTCAAAATCTTTTAATTTAATATCCATTATCTATATTTTTCTAAGGTCAGGACTGTTTTCAATCCTAATTTTTTTGCAATTTCATACAAATCGACCTTGTTTTCAATTTGTCGTAGAATGAACTGTTCCCGTAGGGCTTGGGCGGATAAGGTTGAGAAACCTTTCTCCTTGACAAAAGACTCTAGCTGACGGAAGGCCCACTGACGGGAATAGGCTTTCCCTCCCCTTTCAAAGAGGTAGGTCTGGCCCATCAAGGGTTCCAATTCTGAAAGCAAGGTCGTGGGAATGGTGACAATTCTCTGTTGGGAAGCCTTCTTGATTCGCAACACCTGAAAGTCCAGATTGATATCCGCAACCTTAAGGGCTAAAATCTCACTTGGCAAGAGCCCCATTTCTAGGATTAAGAGCGCTAGCAAGCGACCCTCTGGATAGTCGCTTTCCTGCCAAAAAAAGTCTAGGTCTAACAGTTCTGGTTTTTCGGTCTTCTTTTCAGCTTGTTTGGCTAATTCCAAACGGTAAAAGCTGTCCACTTCTCCTTTTTGATAGAGAAAGTAGAGAAATTGGTTACAGGCCGAAATCTTTCGCTTCTGGGCGCTGATTTTTAGATTGGCTAGTTGGACTTGGTAAATCTTGAGACTGGTCTCAGAAATCCGCTCGCCTACCAAATCTAAAAATTGTTCCAGATCATACTTATAGGACTGCTTGGAATTGGCAGACAGACCCTGCTTTTCCTCTAAAAAGGCTGAAATCCTGTCTCTCATTTGCATCGAATCTCATATTCCTTACTAAAGTCATGCAAGAGGGCATTGACTGCCTTGAGGATAGACTTGCGCGTGATAATCCCTTGGAAAATACCAGACGCATCCACAACCGGCAAGAAGGACTCATCTACCAGCTTGTGCAAGACCTCTGTAATAGTAAAATCAGGCGAAACAACCGCTACGTCCCTTTTCGTCATATGAACGATATCCGTATCCGCCATGATTTCTGGGCTCAAGTCATGCTCCATCTGATAAGCCATAATATCTCTGAGCCCAATCGTCCCAACAAACTGCTTTTCATCTGTCACAACGGGAACACGGGTATAGGTCATCTGACTGAGCAAGAGGGTCGCGTGATCTGCATTGTGGGTATCAATCAACACGGCTAGATTTTCAGCAGGGGTCAAAAAAGTTTCCTCTTGCCCCAACAAGAAAGTCTCAAACTCCTTGGCAATCATCGGCTAAACTCCTTGGACAAGCCCGGATACACCTCATGGGCTCGTGTCAAAAAGTCCACTTTAAAATAACTGTCATCAATCTCCACACGAGCATAGAGACATTCTCTGATGGTCCCACGTGGTTGACTGATAGAACCTGGATTTAAAAAGAGGGTCTTGCCTTCCATCCAAGCACTTGGCACATGCAAGTGACCATAGAGACAGATATCGGCCTCTTCTTCCTGAGCCCAGTAGTCCAACTTTTGAAAGTTGAAATTAATGTCAAACAAGTGACCATGGGTTTGGATAATCTTGGTCGAACCAAGCTCAGTCACCAAACGTTCTGGGTAACCTGCATAGAAGTCCATATTCCCTTTAACAACGCGGATGCCCTCCCAAAGGGGAGAATCAGGACGCAGTTCAGAATCGCCATTATGAAAAACGGCATCAACTTTGCCTACATAGCGATCACGGATTTCTTCCACAATCAAGCTATCGCCATGAGAATCGCTCATTACAATGATGGTTTGCTTTGCCATGATGGAAATACCTCCAAAAGTTTCTTAACGGCTAAGGCACGGTGAGATTGACTATTTTTTTCTTCAAGGGTTAATTCAGCTGATGACTTACCTGTCTCTCCTACAAGGAAGAGAGGATCGTAACCAAATCCATTTTCACCCTTAGGTTCAAAGTTAATGTAGCCTGGCCAGTCTGCTTCAACAACCAAGCTTTCCTTGTTTGGACTGGCCACGACTAGGGTTGTATGGAATTGAGCCGAGCGGTCCTTGAGTTCAAAGACCATGGCCAATTCGTGCAAGAGTTTAGCATTGTTTTCACGATCAGTAGCTCCCACACCTGCGAAACGAGCTGACCAGACACCTGGCAAGCCACCAAGGACATCGACTTTGAGACCTGAATCATCTGCCAAAACCATCTTGCCCGTTAATTGAGAAATAGTTTCTGCCTTGAGACGGGCATTTTCTTCAAAGGTCATGCCTGTTTCTGCTACTTCAGGTAGGTCTGGATAATCATTAAGATTTTCTACATCGTAGCCTAGCTTGTCAAAGATAGCTCGGAATTCCTTGGTCTTGCCCTCGTTACGAGTCGCAATCAATAAGGTTTCTCTGACCTTGCTTGTCTCAAAGAAATCATGAACATTGACCCCTTCTTTAGGCAATTCTACATACAAGAGCTGCCCATTTTCAACCAAGAGCAGGGCTCCCTGACGTTGAATAACTTCCAAATTTCGTCCCATTTCTTGGTTAAGGATATCTACTACAAAAGACAATAAACGGTAGGGAGAACCATAACGTAAAACAGTAACTGAAAGTGGAAAACCTCGTTCCTCGTCTCGAAAGATTTTGGCCAATCCAACTAGAGGAAAATCCAAGTCTTCATCAGTCAAAGTCCGGACACCACCAAAAATACTATATGAGCCGACATACCAGTCCTGGTCATCCTTGTATTCATAAATTTTATTTGTCATAATTCTACATGCTCCACATGAATCTCTTTTTCAAGCCATTCTTCACCAATTTGTGCAAAACTTTGGCTGCTGGCTGTTGTGTAAAAACGGTGATTAAGTGGTCCAGCATCGCGACCACGATTGATTTCAAAATAATTGAGTAAGACTGAGATGTCTCGTACGCACTCTGCCCCACTATCGATGAGCTGAACCTTGGGCCCCATGACATTTTGAATAATAGGTCTGAGGAGTGGATAGTGGGTACAGCCCAAAATCAGGCTATCCACCTTTCCAACCAAGGGACGCAGGGTTTCATAGACCACTTTCTTGGTGACACTGGTTGACAGGGCGCCAGACTCAACCAAAGGGGCAAACTTGGGACAAGCCAAACTCTCCACCTGTAAATCCGGATCCAGATCATGGATTTTCTGGCGGTAGATATCTGATTGTACCGTCATAGGCGTTCCAATCACTCCGATTTTCCCACCTTGGCTGGACTTGATAGCTGCCGAAGCTCCTGGCAAAATAACACCCAGGACAGGAATATCTAGTTGAGCCTTAATTTCTTCCCAGACGACGGCAGTCGCAGTATTACAAGCAATGACAATCATTTTGACATCCTTGGTCAAAAGAAAGTTGACCAACTGCCAAGTATATTCACGAATTTGCTCAGCAGGACGGGGACCATAGGGCGCCCGTGCCGAATCTCCAATATAGACGATTTCTTCATGGGGAAGTTGGCGCATAAGCTCGCGCACAACGGTCAAGCCCCCGACACCCGAATCCAAAAAACCAATTGGTCGATTATCCATACAGTCTTCTTTCTAGTCTTTTTTCTGATTGATAGTTCATTATGATTATTGATCCTTATGAACTGAATGACAGCCTAATCAACAACTACCTCTCTTAATCATAATCAAATATCAATAGAATGCAAGGAAAAAGTCTCATCCCTAAACCCTTAGCCAACATAGTGAGAAGTCTGGAACTTTCATCCCAGACTTTTCCTTATTTATTTTTTCTTTTTATTGTTAGCAAGGGCTGCTTTTTGTTGGCGGATGATTTGGTGGTAAACTTGTTGTACCTTAGCTTCGCTTGGTTTTTGACCATTTGCACTCAAAAGAGTACGAACTGCTTCAGCATTCAAACGTGGGTTATCAGCAAATTCTTTTTCGATTTGCTTACGAACCAAGTACATTCCTCCAAGAGCTCCTCCTAGAAAAGCTAGCACAATCAATACAATTGCTAAAAGTAAATCCATCATTTTTCTCCTGTTTCTTTTTGAGTCTCTTTCATTATACCACAAACTAGCCACCCTGACTAGTTTGTTTTACGCTTTCAGGGATGGAATAAACAGCAAAAAGAACCCTGCTTTTCTGCAAAAGAGGGCTCCTTACTGAGTTTAATTTACATAAATAGCTAGTGTTTGATAGGGTTTGAGTAGAATTTTTTCAGACACTTCTGCATCTTCATAGTTTGAAATCAAAATTCGTCCATTTTGGTAGGCTACTGATAAGTCGATTTCCAGTTCTGTGGCATAAAAATTATTGAGCACTAGTAACTTTTGATCCTCATACTGGCGTTCAAAAGCGTAGACTTGCTGACTGTCTTCAAAAGCTGGTTTGTAACTTCCTTCTGAGATGATAGGCATTTCTTTACGAAGTCGAATCAAGTCTTGGTAGAAGGTGAAAATCGGACCTTGGATTTCATTTTCTACATTGATATGAGGGTAGGATTTTCCTGCCTTGAGCCAAGGCGTCCCTACTGTAAATCCTGCATTTTCCGAAGAATCCCACTGCATGGGAATTCGTGAATTATCACGCGACTTAGCTTGAATAATCTGGAAGGCTTCTTCCTGACTCTTCCCTTCTTCTAAGAGCATCTGATAGGCATTGAGCGATTCGACATCTACATAATCAGCCATAGAATCATAGTCTGGGTCAATCATCCCGATTTCCTCCCCCATATAAATATAAGGTGTTCCACGAGAATTTCTATTTGTAGATTTTGCAAAGCGTAAGAAATAAAAGACTGAGACACTAGATATCAGCCTTTTTCTTTATCCCAAAACTAATTCATCACTGACTAGACTTTGGCCACTATTTTTCTGGAAGAGATGCATAAGATCTTCAACTGTCAGATGCTTTTTCTCCTCTCCCTTGACATCCACCACTATCTTACCTTGATAGAGCATGACGAGACGATTTCCGTATTCAATAGCATGGTTCATATCGTGGGTAATCATCAAAGTCGTCAACTGATGGTCTTCCACAATCTTTTGCGTCAAGTCCATTACCATTTGACTGGTTTTTGGATCAAGGGCCGCAGTGTGTTCATCCAAAAGCAAAAGTTTAGGTCTCACCAAGGCTGCCATGACTAGGGTCAAGGCCTGTCTTTGTCCTCCTGAAAGGTATTGGGTATCCACTTTCAAGCGATTTTCAAGGCCAATATTCAACTCTTTCAAGGCCTCTTGGAACTGGATTCTCTCCTTCTCCTTCACGCCCCAACCAAGCCCTCTCTTCTGCCCACGTCTCAAGGCAATAGCCATATTCTCCTCAATCGTCAAACGAGAAGCTGTTCCCATCTTAGGATCTTGAAAAACACGGGCAATATCCTTGGCTCTCTTTCTTACACTAAGATTTTTAATGGATTTGCCTGCCAATAAAAGGTCCCCTTCATCCACCGATAGATTGCCAGCCAAGATATTCATCAAAGTGGATTTCCCTGCTCCATTTCCACCAATCACAGAGATAAAATCTCCCTCTTCAACCTCTAAGTCTAATCCTTTGAGGACATGGTTCTCATTGACCGTCCCTGCTTCAAAGGTTTTGTGAATATTTTCAAGTGTTAACAAACTTGCCATAACTTTCTCCTCCTATTCATTTCTCAGTTTCAAACCACGAATCTTTAATCTCTTTTGCAGTTCTGGTGCAAATAACACTAAGGCTAGCAAGATTGCATTAAAGAGACGTACCAGGTTTTGATCTAGATTTGGAATTTCATAGATATTTAAAATAATCAAACGGTAAACAATAGCACCAATTCCGATGGATAACAAGCGGCCTCCAATGGTCAAGTCGTGTATCAAGACTTCCGCAATAATCACTGCACTCAAACCAACAACAATGGTTCCTGTCCCAGAAGTCACATCTGAAAATCCATCATTTTGGGCAAACAAGGAACCACATAGGGCAATCAAGCCGTTTGAAATCATGTAACCAACAATCTTCATGGTGTCTACATTGACCCCATTGGCCTCACTCATCGGAATATTGTCCCCAGTCGAACGCAAGACCAAGCCAATCTCTGTTTTCATCAAAAGAGTCAAGACCAAACAAACAAGTAAGAGACAGGCTAAACTGAATGAGAAAACAGCTTCTTCATTTGACAGCCCCAAGCTAGCCAACTGTTTAAAGACAGTCGAAGAATCTCCCAAGGAAAGATTGGGCACACTTCCCATGATTTTAATATTGATCGAATAAAGCCCTGTCAAGGTCACAATCCCTGTCAAGAGAGCTGGGATTTTCATCTTGGTGTGGAGCATTCCTGATACAAGACCAGCAATCATACCTGCTAACAAAGCAAGTAAGGTCGCAATCCAAGGATTTGTCCCTGCCTGTATCTGTGATACAACGACAGCTGCCCCCAGAGGAAAGGCTCCCTCAGCAGTCATATCCGCAATATCCAAAATACGGAAAGTCAAGTAGACCCCAATCGCCATAATCGACCATAGCAAACCTTCTGATAAACTAGATAATACAAAATTCATCTTAAACCTCCTTATTCCTTGCCTTCTAACTTACTAATATCAATTCCCAATGCATCTGACATTTCTTGATTGGTATGCAATTCCAGTTTTTCAGGCAACTCAACTGCTATATTTTCTGGCTTCTCACCTTTTAAGACACGAACCAGCATTCTTGCTGTCTGACGTCCCAATTCTTCATAATTGGTTCCGTAGTTATACAAGCCACCAACCGCAATCATTTCTGTTGAACCACCGAATACTGGAACCTTATGTTTAATAGAAACCTGCTTGACTGTTTCCATGGTTGATGAAATGATATTATCCGTTGGGACAAAAACCATATCCACCTCTGCCATCAAACTCTCTGCTGCAGCCTTGACGTTATTGCTGTCCAAGATTGTTTTTTCAACAACGGTAAAGCCTTTTTCTTCCAGAAGGCGCTTAGCTTCATCCTTTTGGACAACTGAGTTTGGCTCGCTCTGAGTATAAAGAATTCCAATTGTTTTAGCTATTGGCAACACTTTCTTTATCAAATTGATTTGGGTTGAAATGGCATCTGATGACTGATCGCTTGTCCCAGTTACATTGCCCCCAGGATGCTCTCTTGACTCTACCAACTTGGCACTGACAGGATCTGTTACTGCTGAAAAGATAACAGGTGTCGTTTGTGTTGTATTGGCCAAGCTCTGAGCAGAAGGCGTTGCGATGGCTAGAACGACATCACTAGATTCTGCTAGTTGCTGGGAAATGGTTTTTAGATTTCTTTGCTCACCCTGTGCATTTTGCAAATCAATCTCGATATTTTTCCCTTCAACATAGCCTTGCTTGGCCAACTCATCCACAAAACCTTCTCTAGTAGCGTCTAGGGACTGGTGGGTAATAAATTGCGAAATACCGATACGAAAAACATCTTTTTTCTTATCTGCCTTCAACTGATGCAAACTGATCAGAGAGATCAAGAGAATCCCCACTACCAAGAGGGGTGCTAGTAATTTTCGAACAACTTTCATAATGAAACTCCTTCTCAGAAAAGATAAAACAAAAAACCGCCTAGATACTATCTAAACGGATACTTGAAATAATCTAACAAGTTACAACTTAGCTAGTCCATTTAGATATTCATCTATATGGACCACAATCAAAAATCTTAGCCACATAGATACAAACAAATTGCTTGAACTGTTTGCATCCATGGTGACATGTCTACAAACACTATCTAAAGTAGCTAAAGTAAAAGTTTTGATTCATCGTTACAGCTTGTTTCTTATTCATTTCTTTTTCTGCTTTCTTTTTTGATGTTTCCTATCTTACCACCTTTTTCATCACCTGTCAAGAATATTTCAGAATTTTTTAAAATTTTTCGAAAATTCTTTCAAGCTACTTTCAAAGTTTTTTTCAAATCAATCCAACAAAAAAAGGTTTATAATTTCCATAAAAGTTGACATGGAAATTATAAAACCATTATTAGTTTAATCCTTTTTGGTAACGTGCCAATTCGGCTTTGTTGGCCCAAACATAGTGACCTGGACGGATTTCTACCATAGATGGCTTATCAGTCTCATAGTCGTGTTGACTTGGGTCGTAAACCTTCAAGACCTTCTTACGTTCCAAGATTGGATCTGGAATTGGAACCGCTGAAAGCAAGGCCTGAGTATATGGATGAATTGGATTGTTAAACAATTCTTCTGTTTCTGCAACCTCTACAATAACACCCTTGTAAATAACTGCGATACGATCTGAAATAAAACGAACGACCGACAAGTCATGGGCGATAAAGAGATAGGTCAAACCAAGTTCTTTTTGGAATTTTTTGAGCAAGTTCAAGACTTGGGCACGAACAGAAACGTCCAAGGCTGAAATGGGCTCATCCGCAATAACAAAATCTGGTTGCATCACCAAGGCACGGGCAATACCGATACGTTGACGTTGACCACCTGAGAATTCATGAGGGTAACGAGTCAAGTGCTCAGCAAGAAGCCCCACTTCACGGATAATATTTTTAACCTTCTCTTTACGTTCTTCCTCATCCTTAAACAAACGGTGATTGTAAAGACCTTCAGAAATAATATAATCAACAGTCGCACGTTCATTCAAACTTGCCGCAGGGTCTTGGAAAATCATCTGGATACGACGAATCAATTCTGCAGCTTGTTCACGCGATTTCTTACCATTAATCTTTTGACCATCAAAAATGATATCACCATTACTTGTATCATTTAGACCAATGATGGCACGACCAATAGTTGTTTTCCCACTACCTGACTCACCAACCAGCGAGAACGTTTCTCCCTTGTTGATAAAGAAGTTAGCATTTTTAACCGCAACAAACTTCTTACTTCCTTCACCGAAGGAAATTTCTAAATCTTTGATTTCTACTAATTTTTCAGACATTTCCTTCCTCCTAGTCAGCCAGATGGGCAAATCCCATTTTTTCACGGATCTTATCATGGAGATTTGCAATCACAGCTGGTTTTTCTACTTTTGGAGCATCCTCATGAAGTAGCCAAGTTTTAGCCCAATGTGTCTCTGATACTGAGAATTGAGGAGCTTTTTGTTCGAAGTCAATCTGCATTGCATAGTCAGAGCGCAAGGCAAAGGCATCCCCTTTCAGGTCAGTATAAAGTGACGGAGGTGTTCCTGGGATTGAGTAAAGATCCCCTTTATCATCAGCAAGCTGAGGCAAGCTAGACAAGAGACTCCATGTATATGGATGGCGAGGGTCATAGAAGACTTCCTCAACAGTTCCATACTCAACAATTTCTCCTGCATACATAACCGCTACCTTATCCGCAATACTTGCCACCACACCAAGGTCGTGAGTGATAAAGATTGTTGTGAAATGATACTCGTTTTGTAAAGATTTTAGCAAATCAATAATCTGTGCTTGAATAGTTACATCCAAGGCAGTCGTTGGCTCATCACAGATCAAGACATCGGGTCGGCAGGCAAGGGCAATCGCAATAACGATACGTTGACGCATTCCTCCAGAATATTGGAATGGGTATTCATCAAAACGTCTATCTGCATCTGGAATCCCAACCTTATTCATGTAGTCAATGGCCAATTCTTTCGCTTCTTTAGCTGTTTTTCCTTGGTGTTTTACAATAACTTCTGTAATCTGACTACCAATTGTTTTAATTGGGTCCAAACTAGTCATTGGATCTTGGAAGATAGTCGCAATCTTAGCACCACGAATTTGTTCCCAATCCTTGTGAGAAGATAAAGCTGTCAAATCCTGACCACGGTAGTCAATACTTCCTTGGGCAATGCGACCATTTTCTTCAAGCATACCTGTGAAAGTCTTTGTCAAAACAGATTTTCCTGATCCTGACTCACCTACCAAGGCTAATACTTCTCCTTCAACTAGTTCAAGGGAAACGCCGCGAATGGCTGTCAATACTTTGTCACGAACGTCAAATTCCACGACAATATCGCGAGCAGTCAAAATTACATTTTTTTCTTTTGTCATTTCTACTCCTATCTATGTGTACGTGGATCACTAGCATCCGCTAAGTTTTGACCAACTACGAAAAGGGACAAGGATACCAAGACAAGAGTTGTCAATGGAATCCAGAACAAGTAAGCATTGGTTGTTACGTTTTGTGAATAATCTGAAATCAAACGCCCCAAACTTGGCACGGTAATCGGTAATCCAAGACCGAAGAATGACAAGAAGGCTTCGTATGAGATAAAGCTTGGAAGCATTTGAGTCATGGTTGTCACAATAACAGATACCAATTGTGGCATGATGTTTTTGGCAACAATCTTCAATGTTGGTGTTCCCAAAGTACGTGACGCCAAGTTGTATTCCAAGTCACGATAACGCAAGATTTGCACACGGATCATGAAGGCAATCCCAATCCATGTCGTCACACTCATGGCAAAAATCAGATTCCATAATCCAGCTCCGATTGAGTAAGTCAAGACAATGACAATCAAAAGAGATGGGATGTTTGAGATGACGTTATAAACTTCCATCATCACGCGGTCAACTGATTTTGAAATTCCCCAAATACCACCGACAAAAACACCGATAACCAAGTTAATTACTGTCGCAATCACAGAAATGAGGATAGAGTTACGAGCTCCGAACCAGACACCGTCAAAAAGAGATTTACCGTTACTGTCTGTACCGAACCAATGCTCAGCATTTGGCTTGATATAACGAGCACTAAAGTCGTTTACCTTGCTGACATCATTGAAATCAAACTTAGAAAACATTGGGTAGATGAAACTCATCAAAATGATAGCTACCAAGATTCCCAACATGACTACAGTTGATTTCTTCTTCATAAATTGTCTAAACACTGAACCCCAGTATGAATAAGCTGGCGCATCAATAGCTTCAGAGGCAAAATCGTCACGTTTTACAAACTGAAATTTTTCTTTATCGATTGTAGACATTATTTGCCTCCTTTCTCAGTCAATTTAATACGTGGGTCAATAATAGTCATCCAAATATCTCCCAAAAGAAGTGAGAAGATAGAAATACATGTAAAGATGAAGACAAGACCAACGACCATAGAGTTATTAGATGCTTTTACAGAGTCAATCAACATTTTACCCATACCTGGGAAGGCGAAGACTGTTTCAGTAAGGGTTGCACCACCAATAACCCCGATAACGGCACCAGGAATTCCTGAAACCAGCGGAACCATGGCATTTTTAAAGATGTGTTTGTTTGAAATTTCTTTTTCAGACAAACCTTTGGCACGAGCAAAACGAACAAAGTCCTGTGATTGCAAGTCAATCATGTAACGACGAATCCAAATAGCTGTACCAGGAGCACCCAACAAACCAAGAATCACTGCTGGTAAAACATACGAACGCCAATCTCCAGCACCCAAAATAGGGAATGAATCTGGAAGACCAATTGATGATCCAATCAAACGAACAATGTAAACCAAGGCAATGGTTGGAAGGGCCATCAAGAAGGTCAAAAACCCTGTTGAGAAGCTATCAATCCAAGTATTCTTGAAGCGAGCCATAGCTGAACCAAGTGGCACGGCAATCGCATAAGAAATCACCAAACCAATCAATCCAACGACTGCAGAGCTAGCAATCATAGAAGGATATTGGTAGTTGCTTTCAGTTGCAGTATATGGGTCATCTTTCCCATAGTTAGCTACTTCACGAGAATCAGCCTGACTAGGCGATTTGTAGGTTCTTGAGTAAATATTTACAGAAGAAGTTTTCTTACCTGTTGGGAACTGAACTTGAGATGTTTTTGTTTGCCCTTGTCCTTGAGTAATGACCTGTAAAACAGGGCTATTAGCATAGGTTGGATAAGAGTCACCTAAATTAATGTTCACAAAGTTTTGATGCACAAACGGGAACTGACTGTTGAAGTACAAGAGATATTTGTGTTTTGTTCCTGAACCGACCAAGGACCATCCGATCGCTGGATCGTTTTCAAAACGAAGGTAACGTTTCAAGTCTGGATTTTCAGGGTCTTGAATTTTATTTGTATGATCAATGTCAATCAAGTTAGCATAGAAGTGAAAAACACGTTCAAAAATCGGGATTTCACGCGTAGCGTAGAATTGGCCACTTTCAGTAAATTCTCCCAGGGTCCAACCATGACCGATTTGTTTGATGTATTTTTCATAGATAGCCTTGTTGGTATCATTGGCTTCAACTGTTACAGAAGC
Organism: bacterium; assembly: GCA_905221245.1. Classification (GTDB taxonomy): domain Bacteria; phylum Bacillota; class Bacilli; order Lactobacillales; family Streptococcaceae; genus Streptococcus. Next base: position 63,731 of record CAJNCK010000007.1, on the reverse strand, counting down.
ATCCATCTGGCTAGCTTTTTCTTGCAACTCTTTGGTATCGTAGTACTCGATATAGCCCATACGCTCATAAACGGTATTCTCATAGTTATCACGTTTATCAGCAGTTGTAGCAATCTTGTTATAGTTGGTATCCTGTTTGAAAATCAATTTTCGAGGAACCATTGTATAGATAATCGTGTAAGTCAAGGTTGTTACTAAGAAGATAGAAACCAAGGACCGCAAAACACGCATAAAAATATATTTTTTCATATCATTTCCTTTAAAAATCCCAAAAGAACCTTCTCCTCATGGAGAGAAAGTTCTATTGAAAATTATTTACTTCACATGACTTGCCAATTCTTTTTGAGCTTTTTCGTTTGACTCAGTCTTTTCTTTCAACCATTTTTCACGAGCTTTTTCATACTCTTCTTTGGTGATTGCTTTTTCACCAACTTCAGTGTACTTCAAGTAGCCTGAATTTTCACCTTTAAGGCCGGCTACAGAATATGAAGAGCTAAATGGTAGAACTTTTGAAACATATGAAACGGCTGTTTCTTTAGGAGAAGCCATTACTGGAATTGTCAAAGCATTGTCAGTCAACCAAGCTTGTGCTACCGCGTATTTTTCATAACGTTTTTGAACATCTTGGTTTTCGCTGTTTGCGTCATCAAGTAATTTTCCATAGTCAGCTAAACCAAGTTTGCTTACTACTGATGCATCTGTGTTTTGGTCAATACCAAGGTAAAGACGAGTACTTCCTCCCTTAAGGACGAATTGATCCAAGAAAGTAGAAGGATCTTGATAGTCAGGGTTCCATCCTAGCAAGGTATGGATATCCCAGTCTTGTTCTTTAGCTGTTGGAGCGCTAAATGAAATTGGTAAAGCTTCTGCTTGAGTCATTTGTTGTAAGTCTACAACAACATTATCTGAACCCAATACTTTTTCAATTGATTGTTTCAATGATTGAACACGGTTTACAACCGCTGTTGATTCTTGGATAACCAAGGCATCCAAGTGGATTGGGAATTCAACACCTTCAGCTTGTAGGCTTGATTTTGCTTTAGCAAAGACTTCTTTCGCTTTTTCTTCATTGTAAAGGCCATTTTGAGAATCTGCTAGAGACACGTTTGACCAAGTAGAAGAATTTGTCTTAGCCAAGCTATCTTGTACCAATTCACCAAATGTTTTCTTACCAACTTGAAGATTATATGGTGCAAATGTATTACGGATGGCTACTGCAGCTCCATCAGTACCATTTGTTTGAGCTGAGTAAGAATTGCGATCGACAGCAAAGTTCAAGGCTTGACGGAATTCCTTGTTTAGCAATGCTTTCTGAGTAGATGTCTTTTGAGCATCACTTGTTTTGGCAGTGTGGTTATAGGTTGTACGGCCATAGTTCAAGCTGACAGTTGCAACACCCGCTCCTGGTTCATTAAAGTAAATGTTATCTTTGAAGTCAGCTGCATATTTTTCATATGTAGAACTTGTAGGGAAGATACGAGCCTTGCTATATTGACCATCAGAAAAACCTTTGGCAATTACATCTTGATCCTTACCATCCCAGAAAGTGAACTTAACGTTCTCAATTTTTACATTTTCTTTGTCCCAGTAAGCGTCATTTTTAGCCATCTCGATAGATGATTTAGGAGTTACAGCCTTCAAGACAAATGGACCGTTATAAAGAATAGAGTTGGCATCTGTTGGGGCACCAAAACCTTCCCCTTTTGAAGTTAAGAATTCTTCATTAACTGGCATCAAAACACCACTAGTGGTCTTGTCATTCCAGAAAGTTTCTGGCTGGTTCAAGGTATATTCTAGTGTTTGATCATCAACTGCTTTTACTCCAACAGTTGAAAAATCACTTGTTTCACCCTTGATATAGGCTTCTAATCCTTTAATAGAAGAGCTAACGATTGAAAGTCCTTTTGATTTTCCATCTACCGCATGTTTCAAACCAGTAACGAAGTCTTTAGCAGTGACAGGAGCGTATTCCTCTCCCTCTGCTGTCACCCATTTAGCATCCTTACGGATTTTATAGGTATAAGTCAAACCATCTTTTGAAACTGTCCATGATTCAGCAATAGAAGGAACCAGGTTACCATATTTATCATTAGCCAACAAACCATCTACAGCATTTGTTGTGACGAATGATGTTGAATCGATATTGCTGACGATATAATCCAAAGTTTCTGGATCTGTTTGATAAACATATTGGTAATCTTTTGCTAGTTTAGCATTATTTGAACTAGTGTTTGAACACGCAGCTAGAACTCCTGACGCTAATAAGGTAGCTCCCGCTACAGCAAGCACTTGACTTTTTTTCATTTATTTACTCCTCTTATAAATAAAGTATAGGTTATTATCAATTATATCATAGATTTCAAGAAAAGTAAACGAATTTTCAGAATATTTAGGCTTATTGACACAAAAAATCTGAAAAAGCTATTGACTGAAAATCATTTTCAAGGTATAATAATAAACGTTAAGGCGGTATAGCCAAGTGGTAAGGCACGGCTCTGCAAAAGCTTGATCGTCGGTTCAAATCCGTCTACCGCCTTTCAATACCGAATTTATCGGAATTTATCAAGACAAAAAGCCCGTAAAATAGGGCTTTTTTATTTTTATTTCATGATAAAAAAGGATAACTTTAAAAAACTTTTGGGGCGAGTTTGGGGCAGACTTCTTTTTAGGAGACAATCTTTTGATACTCAATGAAAATCAAAGAGCAAACTAGGAAACTAGCCGCAGGCTGTACTTGCGTACGGCAAGGCGACGTTGACGCGGTTTGAATTTGATTTTCGAAGAGTATGAAATCAACTGAAAAAAGCTTCGTCACGCCTGGTGACAAAAGCCTCTAGTTTACTCTGTTTCTTCTTCTATTTCAACTTCGGTAATTTGGACTTTTACCTTGGTAACACGTCCATTTTTCACTTTATCATTGGTTAGGATAAGCTGTTTGTTTTGGCTTACCAACTCATAGCTGAGCTTTTCAGTCGTTGGAATGGTCCCCACTCCTGTCAAATAGTAACCAGCGATGGTATCAACGTCATCACTTTCCAGTTCAACATCAAAGTAGTCATTAAAATCATTGAGATTCATGGTACCTTGAACAATATAAGTATCTTCTCCAATTTTATGAACTTCGATTTCAGCCTTATCTGTTTCGTCATCGATTTCCCCAACGATTTCCTCTAAGAGGTCTTCAAGTGTCACCAAACCAGCCATTCCACCGTATTCATCTAACAAAATCGCCATTTGTCTTTGGGTATTGCGTAATTCTTTTAACAAGTCATCCACAAAAATAGTTTCAGGAACAAAAAGAGGATCTTGTAAGATTTTCTTCCAAACAATATTGTCAAAACCGTCCACAAAGCCCGCATTAAGGAGACTCTTGGTATGAATAATCCCAATCACATTGTCCTTATCCCCATCATAGACAGGGATACGAGAATAATTTTGTTTTAAAATACTTTGGATGATGGTTTGACTATCATCCTGAATATCTACCATAAAGGCATCCGTTCGAGGAACCATGACTTCTCTGGCCATTAATTCGTCCAGTGAAAAGATTCCTTGTAACATTTCAATTTCGTCAGCATCTAGTGTTTCTTCACTATTTGTCAACATGTACTCAATTTCATCACGGGTCATTTTTTCATCAGCATCGTCAAAGGTCATAGGAGTCAAGCGACTCAAGAGATTGGTAGATGCAGACAAGAGCCAAACAAAGGGACTAACTAGTTTCCCAAGCCCAATGATAACTGGCGCTGTACGAATCGCCAAGGCATCCTTTAGATTAAGAGCGATTCTTTTAGGATACAATTCCCCAAAAACGATGGAAATATAAGTCAAAAATGCTAAAGATAGAAAACTTGCAACGGCATAAGATGTTTCACCATTTCCAAGCCAAGATGCAATTTCTCGTCCCAGAGTGTCTGCCAAACTCGCCCCTGATAAGATCGTAATCAGGGTAATCCCTACTTGAATGGTTGATAAAAAGTGGTTAGGATTTTCTAGTACCTTCAGCAGACGGATATAGCGTCTATCTCCTTCTTCTGCCTTTTGTTCAACCCGCGCACGGTTAAGTGAAACCATGGCCATTTCTGTGGCTGAGAAAAAAGCATTTAACACTGTCAAGATAAACAATAAAACAAATTGTAGCAACAAATTCTGACTACTTGGGTCTTCCATAGTTCTTCTCCTAAAATAGTATCTTACCCTCTATTATATCACAAAATATAGTCCAGTACATATTATTTTTTCTCATACTCTTCGAAATTCACTTTAAACCACGTCAGCTTCATCTGCAACTTCAAAGCTGTGCTTTGAGCAACCTGTGGCTAGCTTCCTAGTTTGCAATTTGATTTTCATTGAGTATCATTGTATATTGTAGCCCTGCTTAAACTAGTAAAAAAGAACTCCTATATCCACAAGTGACATAGGAGTTTATGTTATCTTTTACTGAGTTACCGTTACTTCTCCAGTTCGGTAATCCAGTTGAAGTCCCTTTTGAACATTGGGAACTAGGACATTAAATTCCAATTCTCCGTCTGAAGACTTGGCTTCAATCTGTGAAGCTGAAGGAACTAAATCCTCGTTTGAAGCATAATAAAGAGTTACACGGTAACGGACACGCTTGTTTTGGTCCAAGGCCTTACGTACCATGCTTTCATAGTAGTTTTGACCAGTCGAATCCTCGGCTTGAGCCTGATTTGCCCAGGCTGTTTGAACAGCAATGTTTTTAGGATTGCTTGTCGAGGCATCAAAACCATCCAAGCCACCGATTAAGGCATAGCCTAACAAGTGACCTCTATCGACCGCATGGGTATAAGTACCCTTTAGATTCTTAACCTGATGCCAGCCTGGAGGAGTCCAAGAAGTCGAACCATTCCCAGTTTCTTCACGATTCTTGTACTGGCGAGTAGCCTTAGACAAGAGGGCATTTGCTACGGTTGGCACTGTTTCCTTGCCCACTGTCTTTGTTTTATTATCAGCGTAAGGCTTACTTGAAACCTTGGCATCTAGATTTGTTTTATTACCATTGACGATAAAAGCACCTGAGCCATTCCACTCCAGGCTCCCTTTTATTTGACTCTTGACTGCGTCTGTTAAGACACTCTCTGCCAATGCTTGACTAGGAGCTTCAGACGATTGTTTTTTCTGACTAACCTTTGTTTTGGGACTATTAGGTGCCGACTGCATCTGCTTGATATAATAGCTCCCTGCAGACAAAAGCAATAACACTAGCAGTCCAATCAGTGTCTGTCTTGTTTTTTTATCCATTTTTCTCCTTATCTCTAGAAAAAGACTGGTTCTCCAGCCTAATTTCCTGTAAATTTATGAATCAATTCCTGCCATTTTGCTGGAGACAGGATAGCCCATGGATCTTGACCCTTGCCCAAGATTCCATAACCTACCATTAAGCCGATACCTAGGGCTAGAGCACCCAAAAACAGTACCAAAATGACTAAAAGTAAACGCTTGATTACGTAGCTTGATTTCTTATTCATCTTCATCACTTGCCTCAATCCGCTGAATCTTAGCACCTAGCTGCGCCAACTTCTCATGAAAACGGTAGTAACCTCTATCCAAGTGAACCAATTTACCAACTACAGTTTCTCCTTGTGCTACCAAACCTGTCAAAATCAAGGCAGCACTGGCACGAAGGTCAGTTGAAAGAACTTCTGCTCCCTGCAAAGGCTGTCCACCAACAATACGCGCTGTATCACGGATAATCTCAGAGTGCAAGCCCATGCGACGCATTTCTTCTAGATGTTGGAAACGATTTTCGAAAACTGTCTCCACCATAGTTGATTCCCCTTTTGCGACGGTCATCAAGGCTGTAAATTGAGCCTGCATATCTGTTGGAAATCCTGGGTGGGGCAAGGTTTTCACATGAACAGCTTTTAGATTTTCTAGTTGAGAGCGAACTCGAATTCCTTCAGTCTCCTCTGTCACTTCCACTCCCATTTCAAGTAACTTGGCAATCAAGGGACGGTTGTGCTCCCAAACAGCGTCTTTAATCAAGACATCACCACCAGTCATGGCAGCTGCTACCATAAAGGTTCCTGCTTCGATACGGTCTTGGACTACATTGTGAGTCGTACCATGAAGTTTCTCAACACCGGTAATGGTAATGGTCTCTGTACCAGCACCCTTAACCTTGGCTCCCATTTCATTGAGGAGAATGGCTAGGTCCACAATCTCAGGCTCACGCGCAGCATTTTCAATCACTGTCACCCCATCAGCTAGGGTTGCTGCCATCATCAAGTTCTGCGTAGCACCAACACTTGGGAAGTCCATATAGATATGAGCGCCATGCAAGCGATCAGCCTTAGCTTCGATGTAACCAGCTGTCTGACTAATCTTAGCCCCCATAGCTTCTAGACCTTTCAAATGAAGATCAATAGGACGGCTACCAATCGTACAACCACCTGGCATGGATACCTTAGCATGACCTACACGAGCAAGAATTGGTCCCAAGACAACGATAGATGCACGCATCTTGCTGACATACTTGTAAGGAGCTTCCTCAGTGATATCGCCAGTCGCGTCCACCTCAACAAGATGGGCTTCTTCATCAAAATCCACCTTGGCATTCAAACCACGAACCACCTGATTCATAGTGAAAACATCTGACAAGATAGGAACATTCTGCAAGACGGTCTTTCCTTCACTTGCTAGAATAGTCGCTGCCAACAAGGGCAAGACTGCATTTTTTGCTCCTTCAATCGTAACACTTCCTACCAGACGATTATCGCCACCTTGAACCACAATTTTTTCCATACTTATTTCCTTTACTCTTGATTTTATAATAATCCTCTAAACGCTTCTTGCCACAACTGATATAGGCTGATAAAGAAAGAACTCATGATGTAGCCCATGACAATGCTGAAAAAGGCTACTAATAAACGAACTTTTCCTGTGTTCTCAGCTGTTACTTTTAAAACCTTTTCCCATCTAACAAGATCCTTTAAAAGGTAAAAACTCACATAAATAAAGAGCATGTGACTGCTTAGAGTGAATAATAATTGAACCATTTGACTATTATACCATCTTCTCTGTTTGTGCGCTAGTTTGGAAACTTAACTTAAAACTAGGGATTGTTTTTCAAGTAATCAATTGCATCTTGTAGGGTTTTAACTGGCACGATTTTCATATCTGTCTTGATTGTTTTGGCTGCTTCTAGGGCTGTTTGGTAGTTGTTTTTCGCATCCGGATGCGCTTTTTGTTCTTCTTCGCTAACAGGGTTATCAGGGGCAAAGAAAATAGCAGCACCTTCTCTAGCCGAAGCAACAACTTTCTTATCAATACCTCCAATGTCCCCCACATTCCCATCGCGGTCAATGGTTCCTGTACCGGCAACGATACGGCCATTTCGAAGGCCAGGGTCAGCTATTTGGGTATAGATGGCCAGACTAAACATGAGACCTGCACTTGGACCGCCAATACCAGCTGTTGAAAAGCGAATTGGGACATCACTGGTCACTTCCGTACGGTCAATCAAGCCGATTCCAATTCCATTTTTGCCATTTTCCAAGGTGATAATCTTACCTTCTGCAGACTTGGTTTGCCCATCCTCTTCATAGGTGACCTTGACGGAGTCCCCTAGTTTTTGAGAATTGACGTAATCAATCAAGTCTTTGGAACTATCAAAGGTCTTATCATTGACTGCTGTGACCGTATCAGAGATGTTGAGAATCCCTTTAAAGGTCGAATTATCCGTCACAGTCAAGACATAAACCCCAAGATATTTTAGTTCAATATCCTTACCAGCTGTTTTTAGCCCTTGATATTTGGCCATATTTTGCGATGTTTGCATGTAGAATTGATTGATCCGCATAAATTCAACATCAGAAGAGCCACCTGTAGTCTCTTGGGCACTACGAATATCTGTAAAAGGCGTCAACCAAGCATAAATCATATGGGCTAAAGTAGCATGCTGAACACCAACCGTAACGAATTGATAGGCACCAGCTTCCTTATCTTCTGTGTCATTGACTTTAAGGACTTGGCGAATATCTTCCGAACCACCTGGAACCTCTATATAATAGGGCAAGGGCACTACAAATGCCAAGAAAGTCACAATTAAGGCCGCAATGACATACAAGGGCCATCTAATCTTTTTTTTCATTTCTTATTTCCTCCAAAATACTCTCGGGAACATAGCAAGCAATATCCTGACCAAACTTCAAAAGCTCTCTAACACCGGATGAACTGAGATAGAGATGTTCAGGTCGACTATGTAAATAAATGGTCTCTAAATTAGGAGACAGCTGATGGTTGTAGTAATCAAAACTGGCTTCATATTGCAAATCCACTGCATTCCTCAAACCACGCACTAGACAAGTAGCCCCCAGTCTTTTTGCGACATCAACCACCAATTCATCATGAGAAGACACGACTTCAACATTTCCCAAATGTTTCAAAGCCTCTTCTAGCCCTCGTTTACGATTTTCGATAGGGAGAAATCCTTGTTTGTGGGGATTAAAAAAAATACCCACATAGAGCTTATCAAAAAGTCTGCTCGCCCGTTCAATGATATCCAGATGCCCATTTGTCATCGGATCAAATGAGCCTGTGAATAAGCCAATCTTATCTGACATAAACTGTCACCTTACTAATTCCATAAATTTTTTCCTTCCAGATGCCCAGACAGGCAATTTCTTCTGGAAGTTCAACGGCCTTATCCGTCTCACACACGACCATGACATCTTCAGAAAAAAGCTCCCTCTCAGCCATTTTTTCAATATCTGCTACGATTTGTTCCTTAGCATAAGGAGGGTCTAAGAAAATGAGGTCAAATCCCCCAGATACCTGTTCTAATGCCCTTTCTGCATCCATTTTGAGAAGTTGAAATTTCCCAACTTCCTTGGTCATCTGAATATTTTCAGCCACGATAGACTGAGCCTTACGGTCTCGCTCCACCAAAACAGCGCTGGACATGCCACGCGAGACTGCCTCGATAGATAAACCACCACTACCTGCATAAAGGTCCAAGACCCGCCCACCTTCAAAGTAGGGACCAATCATGTTAAAAATAGCTCCCCTAACCTTATCCGAAGTGGGTCTTGTCGTCTTGCCTTCTAGTGTCTTGAGGGGACGTCCCCCATAGATTCCTGATACGATTTTCATACCGTTTATTATACCAAATTATGGGCGAAAAGAGAAAGAAAACCGAACCTTGCGGTTCGATTCTCTACAAAATATTTTCGTAAGTATCGCGGACTTCTTGAGGCCAAACACTTGTTTGCACTTCTCCGATGTGTTTCTTGCGAAGTAGGAACATGGCCATCCGAGATTGTCCAATTCCTCCACCGATTGTCAATGGGAATAGGCCATTCAACAAAGCCTTGTGCCATTCCAATTCCAAGCGGTCTTCATCACCTGTGATGGCAACCTGACGGCGAAGCGTTTCTTCATCTACACGGATTCCCATAGAAGACAACTCAAAGGCTCCACCTAAAGACTCATTCCAGACAAGAATATCGCCATTCAGACCCTTGTAGCCATTCTCAGACTCGCTTGTCCAGTCATCGTAGTCTGGTGCACGTCCATCGTGCGGTTTACCGTCTGGTAATTCACCACCGATACCGATCAAGAAGACTGCTCCAAATTCTTTACAGATAGCATTTTCACGTTCTTTCGGTGTCAAGTCTGGGTAGCGTTCTACCAACTCTTCTGTGTGGATAAAAGTGATTTGTTTTGGCAAGATTGACTCGATGTCATAGCGAGCTTCAACAGCTAGCTCAGTAAGGCGAATAGCCTTGTAAATCTTCTCAACGGTTTCTTTTAGATAAGCGATATTGCGTTTACCATTTGGGATAACCTTCTCCCAGTCCCACTGGTCAACATAAACAGAGTGGGTCGCATCCAGCGAATCTTCGTCTGGACGAAGGGCCTTCATGTGGACAAAAAGACCTTCTCCCTCACCGAAACCAAAACGGGCCAAGGTATGGCGTTTCCATTTGGCAAGGGAGTGCACCACTTCATAAGTAGCATCAGGGATTTGGAGAACCTTGACTGATACGGCATTCTCCACACCTGATAAATTATCCTGCATCCCGTCACCGACCCTGCTCAAGATAGGACCTTGAACTTCGACAACTTCTAACTTATCTTTCAAATACTGGGTAAAAGTGTTTTTGACAAAGGAAATTTCTTCTTGTTGATGGATAAAACTTTTCTTCATAAACTACTCCTCAAAAAATTAATTAAAAGCATTATACACCTATTTCCAAGAAAAGAAAAGAGAAATTTTAAAAAAAATCAGTGTCATTCAAAACACTGATTTCATAGACCTTTAGTCATTACGACCGAAGATACGTAAAATACTTAGGAAGAGATTAATAAAATCAAGATAGATACTGAGAGCCATTGACACAACCCAGCCTGTCGCTACACGACCTTGTGATTGTTCATAGGCAAGGCGAATCCTTTGGTTGTCCCAAGCAATCAACCCTGAGAAAACCAAAACCATGGCTACGCTAATCATATAATCAAAGAAACCACTAGCCAAGAAAATATTGACTACCATGGCAATCAGCAAACCGATGAGAGCTGCCACCATCGCTCGACCAAGGCCACTCAAATCTTTCTTAGTGAAGATACCAACTGCCGCCATGACAAAGAAGAGAAGGGCGCTTGATACAAAGGCAGACAAAACTGTACCTGGAGTATAGAAGGCCACCACAAAACTGAGTGTAAAGCCGTTTAAAACGGAGTAAAGTAAAAATACTGGAAGAGCAGCTGGACTATTCCTTGAAGCCATACTGCTAGCAACAAAGACCAGAGCTAGCTCTGCAAAAGTAGCAATGGTCAACCAGAGACGCCCTTGCATCAAAAAGTAAACCAACTGAGATTGAAAGACCGTCAACATAAGACCTGATACCAAGGCGGATAGTCCGATTCCCAGACCAACAAAGGCATAAACCTTAGCGTAAAATTGATTGAGACCTGCGCGGTCATGAATAATAGTGTGATTCATCTTTTCTCCTTTTCTATGAACATCTTTTCTTGATTATAACAAAGAAAGTTAAAATTAGCTTAAATGGAAAATTAAAATACCGGCTGCAACGGCAACATTCAAACTTTCCGCCTGTCCCTTCATACTAATGTGGACCAACTGGTCTGCACTTTCAGCCATGAGGGGACTAATTCCTTGCCCCTCATTTCCCATGACTAGTACAAAATTTTCTATAGGAGGCAGTTCTCTGTAATCAACAGAATCTTTAGATAGGGTTGTTGCCAGCACTGGAATATCTGCCTCTTTGGTTTCCTTAAGAAGCGCTTGACTAGACATCCGGTAAATGGGCAGATGGAAATGACTGCCTTGCATGGAACGTAGAGTCTTGAGACTGTAGATGTCTGCCGACTTATCTGAAACAATCACTCCTGTATAGCCTGCTGCATCCGCAGTCCGAATGATAGTTCCCACATTACCAGGATCTTGCACATCTTCCAAAAATAAAAACTTACCCTGACTAAAATCAGCTTGTCCTACTTCTTCTTTTTGAACCACCGCAACAATGCCCTGTGGAGTCTGAGAATCCGCTAAATCTAGCAGAATATCCTCTGACACCCAGACAGTTTGCGGAAAAGCAGCTAACTGATCTCGGTAACTTTCTAGGGCAAAGATTTTCTCAATCGTAACTCCAGCTTGGACAGCTTCTTCAAACAAGTGCCAGCCTTCAATCAAATAAGCAGACTTGCGGTATTTTTTTTGATGTAATTTTTTGGCATTTTTTACCACAGAATTGGCTTTTGAGGTTATAATAGTCATAGAAATATTATAACACAATCAAAGGGGTTTGGTATGCAAAAGGTTAGAATGATTGCCCAAGGTAGGGTACAGGGAGTCGGCTTTCGTTGGGGTGTTTACAGCTTGGCACTTGAAATTGGTGGTATCACAGGTCGAGTATGGAATAACGACGATGGCACAGTGGAAATCTTAGCCCAAGCAGACTCATCTGCTACCATGGCGAAATTTATCCAAGAAATCCGAAAAGGACCGACACCTTTTTCAAAAGTCAGTTACTTAGATGTCAAACTGAGCAACTTTCCTCCCTACCCTGACTTTAAAATCGCAAATTAGGTCTCTAGAACTATTGTATATTTTGTAAAAAAACAGTAGAATAGAAAGGTATAATTTTTAAAGAAGGAATAAAAACAGTGAAATCTATTAAACGTTTTGCACTCTCGGCTATGGGAGTGTCTATGTTGCTTGTCTTGACTGGCTGTGTTAGCGTCGATAAAGCCACAGGAAAGCCAATAGGATTTATTTGGAATACTATCGGAGCGCCTATGGCTGAAGCTATCAAGTACTTCGCTACTGATAAAGGTCTAGGCTTCGGTGTCGCTATCATCATCGTAACCATTATCGTGCGCTTGATTATCTTGCCACTTGGTATCTACCAATCATGGAAGGCAACGCTTCACTCTGAAAAGATGAACGCCCTCAAGCACGTCCTTGAGCCACACCAAACACGTCTCAAAGAAGCAACTACTCAAGAAGAAAAACTCGAAGCCCAACAAGCTCTCTTTGCCGCTCAAAAAGAACACGGCATCAGCATGTTTGGTGGTGTAGGATGTTTCCCTATCCTCCTTCAAATGCCCTTCTTCTCTGCTATCTACTTTGCTGCCCAACATACTGAAGGGGTTGCTCAAGCAAGTTACCTAGGAATTCCTCTAGGCTCTCCAAGTATGATTTTAGCTGCCTGCGCTGGTGTCCTTTACTATCTTCAATCACTCCTTTCACTTCACGGAGTAGAAGATGAAACGCAAAGAGATCAAATCAAGAAAATGGCTTACGTGAGCCCAGTCATGATTGCCGGCTTCTCCCTCATCTCACCAGCTAGTGTCACTCTTTATTGGGTTGTCGGTGGTTTCATGATGATTCTCCAACAGTTTATCGTCAACTATATCGTTCGTCCAAAACTTCGCAAAAAAGTCCGTGAAGAACTGGCGAAGAATCCACCAAAAGCAAGTGCTTTCTCTAAACCAAGTGGACGAAAAGACGTTACCCCTGAACAACCAACTGCTATCACAAGCAAGAAAAAACACAAAAATCGCAACGCTGGAAAACAACGTTCGAGATAAGAAGAAAAAGGCTTAGCTAGTTTGCTAAGTCTTTTTGCAAGTCATACTCTTCGAAAATCTCTTCAAACCACGTCAGCTTCGCCTTGCCGTATATATGTTACTGACTTCGTCAGTTCTATCCACAACCTCAAAACCATGTTTTGAGCAGCCTGCGGCTAGCTTCCTAGTTTGCTCTTTGATTTTCATTGAGTATCAAAAGCCCGATGTTTCCATCAGGCTTCTTTTTATCCATGTACACGTTTCATATAGTCTTGGTAACTTTCGGTATCCATGAGTTTTTTAGCGTTCTTGACTCGGTCTGCTGTTGGTGGTTTAACCCCTTCGAGGGAATATGGAATTCCCAGTTCACGCCACTTGAATTCTCCCATGGTGTGATAAGGTAGAATTTCAAACTTATCAACATTTTTGAGGGTCTTGACGAACTTACCAAGTTCAATCAAGTCGTCGTCTCTGTCTGTCAATCCTGGAACTAGTACGTGGCGAATCCAGACAGGTTTTCCAATATCTGATAGATACTGGGCACAAGCCAAGATATTTTTATTGGTTTGGCTAGTGACAATCTTATGCTGTGCTTCATTGATTTCCTTGATATCCAAGAGAACCAAGTCAGTGACAGCCATGAGTTTGTCAAACTTCTCAAGGTAACGTGGTTTATTACGGAAAGGAAGGGCACAGGTGTCCAAGGTACAGTGGATTCCTTGTTCCTTAGCCTTAGTGAAGAGGGCAATCAGGAAATCAATCTGCAAGAGGGCTTCTCCTCCACTGACAGTGATTCCTCCCTTGTCTCCCCAGAAACCGCGGTAACGCAAGGCTTCTGTCAAGACATCATCTACCGTCCGTTCACGTGATTTATTGGACTCCATAGCCCAAGTGTCCGGGTTATGGCAATACTGGCAACGCATGTGACAGCCCTGCAAAAAGACAATAAAGCGAATACCAGGGCCATCTACCGCCCCAAAACTTTCTGTCGAATGCACCATTCCTGTCACTTGTCCATAATCAATTGTTTCTTCAGACATATCGTTACCTTCCTTGAAAACGTTTTATAGTTTTATTATATCATGACTTGAAGGAAAAACAAGATTTTTGCCTATTTTTTAGAAAGCAATCTGTTTTTCAATTTCATTTTCAATTACTTATCATTTTATTCTTCAAAATCAAAGCCATACAAGGTTGCAAAGTAGTCCTCAGGGCGCTCTGCACGGCGGATTTGACGGGCTTTACCTTCTTCGGTATAGAGGATTTCCGCAGAACGAAGTTTGGCGTTGTACTGGTAGCCCATTGAAAAACCGTGAGCACCTGTATCATGAATTACCAGCAAATCACCGATTTCTGTATGAGGCAGTTCGCGATTCACTGCAAATTTATCATTGTTTTCACAGAGTGAACCAACCACATCTACCACTTCAGCTGGTCCATCTGGATGGGTCACGTTAGTAATATGATGGTAAGCTCCGTACATAGCTGGACGCATGAGGTTGACTGCTGATGCATCCACACCTAGATAGGTACGGTAGGTTTTCTTCTTATGAGTAACTCTTGTGACCAAAGCACCGTGAGGAGCTAACATAAAGCGACCCAATTCGGTGAAAATCTTGACCTGACCAAGACCTGCTGGCGTAAGAACCTCTTCATAAACCTTACGAACCCCCTCACCAATCAAGGCGATATCATTTGGCTCCTGGTCTGGACGATAGTTGACACCAATACCGCCAGAAAGATTGATAAAGTCTAGCGAAATGCCCAACTTTTCCTTGATTTCAACAGCCAATTCAAAAAGCTGACGAGCCAACTCTGGATAATAGAGATGGGTCACGGTATTAGATGCTAGGAAGGAGTGAATACCAAAAGTCTTGGCTCCTTTTTCCTTCAAAATGGCAAAGGCTTCAAAGAGCTGGTCCTTGGTCATGCCAAACTTGGCTTCTCCAGGATTGTCCATGATGTCTGTCCCCAGTTCAAAAACGCCTCCAGGATTATAACGACAAGAGATAATTTCTGGAATGCCTGCTGCACGCTCCAGATGTTCAATATCTTCAAAGGCATCCAAGTTAATAGTCGCACCCAATTCACGTGCATAGGCGTATTCCTTATCTGGCGTGTTGTTTGAAGAGAACATAATCTCAGAACCTGGAAAGTCCAGTTTATGGCTCATCAAGAGCTCTACGTAACTAGAGCAGTCCACACCGCAGCCTTCCTCTTGGAGAATTTTCAATATAGCTGGGGTTGGAGTAGCCTTAACCGCAAAATATTCCTTAAAGCCCTTGTTCCACGAAAATGCTTTGTTGACTGCTCGCGCCTTCTCGCGAATCCCCTTCTCATCATACAAGTGAAAGGGTGTCGGGAACTCAGCAACAATCGCTTCTAACTCTTCTCTATTGATAAATGGTGTTTTCATAAGCTTCCTTCTATTCTATTTGCAAAGAAAGGCTGGGACAATCGTTCCAACCTTTAGTTCTATCTCTTATTTATCTTCGTCAAAGATATTGCCAACCTCAACATCGATGGTTTGGTTCTTGACATCAATATTGGTGACCTTCAAGAGTGACTTGTAGTCAAACTGCTTTTCACGTTCTTCTTGGGCATTGTCCGCAAAGACCGCTACACCTGCCAATTCTGAATCAAACTCACGCAAGAGACTAATCATCCCATTGACCGTTCCACCGCCTTTCAAGAAGTCATCCACAATCAAGACACGGCTGCCTGCCTTGAGACTGCGTTTTGAAAGGAACATTTTCTCGATACGGTCACCACTTGAACCTGAAACATAGTTGACGCTAACAGTTGAACCTTCGGTAATTTTCAGGTCACGGCGTACAATGACAAAAGGAACATTGAGGACATTGGCAACTGCATTTGCAAGTGGAACACCCTTAGTCGCTACGGTCATAACGGCATCAATTTTTTGGTCCATAAAGCTCTTGGCAATAATGCGACCAATATTTTTCAAGATGGCTGGTGTGCTAAGTAAATCAGACAGGTAGATGTACCCACCTGGCAAGATACGGTCACTTTCTGACAACTTGGCACGCAAGTCCTCAACCATTTCCTTGGCATCATGACTTGAGATTGATGGTGTGAAGATGACACCTCCACCAGCACCAGTTACTGTCTGGATATGACCGATTTCAATTTCCTCAAAGGCGCGTTTGATAATGACGATATCCTCTGAGATAGATGATTTAGCAGATTCATACTTTTCAGCAAAAGTATTGAGACTAGTTAGTTTATAAGGATTATTAATCAAATAGTTGGAAATGACAACCATCCGATCACTTCTTCTTAATTTCATTTCTATTTCCTATTCCATTTAATTTTGATATTTTATCTATTATACCATATTCACATAAAAAAACGAACATTCTTATCCTAAAAAATGCTCATTTTTCTTAAATTATTAATCTAAATCTGGTTTATAGAAGGAACGATTGTCCATAGCGAAGATTTTATTGGTCATCTCTCCTTTATCCACCAAAGCCAAAGCTGTTGACATCATCATCATGCTTGCATCCAGATTGTCAATCATATGGATAATCTCTGCTTCCATAATACGTGGACGAACCGGGCTTCCATACTCAAGCAAGCCGTGGTGACTAAGGATGACGTGACGAAGCAGAACGACTTCTTCCTTGGTATCATCGATACCGAGTTCCATAACTGTTTTAGTAATTTCGCTATCAATCAAAGCAATATGCCCAAGGAGATTGCCTCGCACTGTGTACTCGGTCTGGTCTGGTCCCGTCAACTCGATGACCTTAGCCAAGTCATGCAGCATAATCCCTGCATAGAGCAGGCTCTTATTGAGTTGAGGATAAATTTCGCTAATGGCATCTGCCAAGCGCACCATGGTCGCCGTATGATAGGCCAAGCCCGTTTCAAAGGCATGGTGATTAGTCTTGGCAGCGGGATAGGAGTAAAATTCCTTATCATACTTGGTGTATAGCTTTCGGACAATTCGTTGCCAGACAGGATTTTCAATTTTGAAAATCATTTGCGACATATAGTCACGGATTTGCTTGGCATCAACTGGCGACTTGACCTTGAAATCAGCTGGATCATTGGGTTCACCAGGCTGAGGCAGGCGAAGGGTAATTTGATTGACTTGAGGGGTGTTGTTATAAACTTCTCGGCGTCCTTTCATGTGGACAACCTTACCTGCGGTAAAGACCTCAACGTTATGAGGTTGGGCATCCCAGAGTTTCCCTTCAATCTCGCCACTATCATCTTGGAAGGTAAAGGCTAGGTAGTTTTTCCCAGCTCGAGTTTGCCTCAGGTCAGCTGACTTGATTAGGTAAAAGCCTTCAAACAGCTCATCTTTTTTCATGTGACTAATCTTCATATTCTTCCTCATTTTCTTGGAAATGGAGTAGATCAAGCGCAGGCTCACCTTCTGACAACTCAATGTGACGGAGCGTCCGCTCGATAGCTGTGGTACGACGGTTTAATAATTCCTCAATATTGCCAGAGGCATGTTGGAGATGTTTTTGTGCCTTAACCAGAATGCCACCGAACTTGCCAAACTCGGTCTTGACACTGGCAAGAGTCTTGCTGATATGGTCGGCACTTTTTTGGATATTGAGAGTCTTGAAGCCAACTGATAGGGAATTGAGGAGAGCTGACAAGGTACTTGGACCTGCGACAATAATCTGTTCCTCCCGTCTCAAATCATCAAAGAAGACAGGATTACGGACAATTTCTGAGTAGAGACCTTCGGTAGGGACAAATAAAACTCCAAAATTGGTCGTCCGAGGCGGTGCTATGTACTTGCTCTTGATATCCTTGGCAAAGCGTTTGACACTGGCTAGGAGCGACTTACGACAGCGTTCGATCTCGTCCTTGTCACCCGCTTCATAGGCTTCTTCTAAGCGGTAATAATCTGCCAGTGGAAACTTGGAGTCAATCGGTAGGTAGACATATTTCTGGTCGCCTTGTCCGGGTAACTTGATGGCATACTCCACTCGTTCACTAGAGTTTTCAACCGTTGCGTATTCTCGTTCATACTGGGCAGGGGTCATGATGTCCTCAATAATTTGCCCCAATTGCAATTCTCCCAGAATCCCTCGCGTCTTGGTTCCAGAGAGAACCTTGTTGAGGGCGCCGACATCGCGGGCAACAGTCTGCATTTCTCCAAGGCCACGATTGACCGACTCCAGTTGTTTGGAAACTGTCTCAAAGGAAGCCTGCAAGCGCGTCTGTAAGGTCTTTTCTAACTTTTCCTCGACTGTCTGGCGCATTTGTTCCAAACGTTGCTCATTTGATTCCTGCAGGGCTTGAAGCCGTTGGTCGGTCTTATCTCTAGTTTGCAAGAGATTATCTGTCATTTCTTGACGGACCTGAGTTAAGCCTTGGTGCAACTCGATTCGAACTTCTTGCAAACGGTCGCTGACAGCTACTTCCAAGTCTTTTTGATCTAACTGACTGGCTTGTCTGGCTTGTTCAAAGCGATAATCTAACTGGTCTGACAAATGATCTGCCTGGTCCTCCAAGCTCTTGGTCAGATATTTTTCCTGCTTATCCTGCCTTTGCCAAATTAGAAAGAGGCCAGCTAGGTTGGCAAGCAATAATAGAACAAGTAAACTTTCCATCCTACCTCCTGTCCTTGCTATGCAGTACAACCACATAGCCATCTGGGCAAGTCACCGAAACTTCCCTATCTATATATTCGTTAGAAGCGTACACTTTTTTAAAGAAAAAATTTTCCTCTGTCAACTCATACTTGGCTCCGAGAATAGTCAGCTGGCTATCCCGAACTGGCAGAAAGGCTAGATAGTCGTAGTCTGAACGGGGATGTAGCTGACTGGTCCCTTCTGGACAATAGGAAATCAAGTTTTGTCCATCCTCAATTTCCATTTGACGCATATAGGGTGCCAACTTGGGATTGCTAGGTAAAAAGACATTGGCCAACATATGGTCAATACGGCCACCCAAAGCACCGAAAATAGTGACCTGGGCCTGAGGATTTTTCTCAAAGATAGTCAAGAGAGCCAATTCCAAATCGGTATCATCTTTTTCTGGTCGGGCTTGGAGAAAATGCTGGGCACGTTTTTGAATCACCTGTCGCTCTTCTGCAGTGACAGAATCAAAATCTCCAACTGCTAGAGCAAGAGGCAAGTCTTCTTCCAAGACCCAGAGCGATCCTCGATCCACACCGACAAAACTATCAAAGTCCGTCCGATAATGACCACGGTCTCCGCCTGCAAAAACGGCAACCTTAGTCCAGTTGTTTTCTGAGAGTTTGTACTCGCTCATTGACATCTCCCTTAAAGACATAGGAACCTGCTACAAAAACAGTCGCACCAGCTTCTTTGGCTTGAGCAATAGTTTGGACATCAATCCCGCCATCCACTTCGATTTCAAAGTTCAAGCCTTTTTCATCACGAAGAGCAACCAACTCACGGACCTTATCCATGGTCTCTGGTAGAAAGGCTTGCCCACCAAAGCCTGGGTTAACTGTCATGACTAAAACTTGGTCAACTAGATGAAGGACGTGCTTGATGGCTTCAACTGGTGTGCCAGGATTGATAACGACTGAAGGCTTAACTCCTAGTGAACGAATTTTTTGGAGGGCACCATGAATATGATTCGTTGCTTCCGCATGGATGCTGATGATATCGGCACCTGCACGCGCAAAGTCTTCTAAATGATGCTCTGGATTAGCTACCATCAAGTGGCAGTCAAAGACCATCTTGCTATGAGGGCGAAGAGCTTCGACCACACCTGCACCAAAACTGATTTGTGGCACAAAGTGCCCATCCATGATATCGATATGGGCATATTCTGCACCAGTTGCTTCTAGACGTTTGATTTCACGTTCAAAGTTGGCATAATCTGCTGCCAGAATTGACGGAGCAATCTTGTATTGAGACATAGGTTTCTCCTTATTTTGGAATTTTTTTGCTGACTTTTTTATAGGTTTCTCTGCGATTTTCAATCTCACTGAGGAATTGCAGGTAGTTGTCAAAACGGAAGGTGGCAATAATTCCTTCTTCTACAGCTGGCTTAACTGCGCAAGACGGCTCATGGGTATGGGTACAAGTACGGAATTTGCAGTCTCGACTGACAGTGGCAATCTCTGGAAAGGCCTGATTGAGGTCTTCAGCCGTTGATACTTCATAATCCAGTGATGAAAAGCCTGGTGTGTCTGCGATTTTACCCCCATTGAGGTTGTAAAAACTAACAGCTCGAGTAGTGTGGCGCCCGCGACCCAGACTGTCTGAAATTTCTCCTGTTTCAAGATTAAGGTCTGGTGCGATTTTATTGAGAAGAGTTGACTTCCCAACACCTGTCTGCCCCATAAAGACCGTAACCTTGCCTGTTAACAAAGGCAGGAGTTCCTCTTTACTGGTCACAAAGTCATAGCCGATGTCACTATAAGCCTGTTCATAAAAATCCAGTTCTCCTCTATCTTCCAGTAGGTCCATCTTGGAAATATAAACAATAGGATGGATACCCTTATGCTCCAAAAGAACCAAGAACCGATCCAGCAAATTGCTGTTAAAATCAGGTTCCTTGACGGACATGATTACTACAGCTTGGTCAATATTGACAATGGGCGGACGGACCAGACTGTTTTTCCGTTCGTGAATTTTGAGGATATAGCCTTCTGAATTTTCCTCCGCAGAAAAGTCGACCAAATCTCCAACGTAGGGAGTATGGCCTTTTTTACGGAAATTCCCACGCGCTCGTGTTTGATAAACCTTGCCCTCACTCTCTACATAGTAGAACCCAGCCAAAGCTTTAATGATTTGTCCCTGCATTTTAAAGTCCTTGTCCTTTAAGTGCATCTGCTAGGCTGGCAAATTCCGCCAAGCTGAGAGCTTCCCCACGCACACTTGGTGACAAGCCTGCTTGGTCCAAAGCCTTGGTCAGCTTGTCCTTGACCTCTTCAGTCTTGCCAAAGTAACCTGTCAAGTTATTCCACAAGGTCTTGCGGCGATGGGTAAAACTAGCCTTGGAAACCTTAAAGAAGAAGTTCTCATCTTCTACTGCTACAGCTGGCTCTGGACGGCGCACCATTTTCAAGATGGCTGAGTCCACGTTTGGTGCTGGCACAAAGACCGTACGAGGCACGATAAAGGCAACCTTAGCTGTCATGTAGTACTGCACAGCGATTGACAAGCTACCGTAAGCCTTGGTGTTTGGCTGAGCTGAAATGCGGTCCGCCACTTCCTTTTGCATCATGACGACAAACTCACTAAACGGAATGCCGCTTTCAATCAAGTGCATGAGAATAGGAGTCGTGATGTAGTAAGGTAAATTAGCCACTACCTTGATTGGCAGGTCAGGATTTTTGAAATCCTGGATATGTTGCGCCAAATCAACTTTGAGAATGTCCTCGTTGACTACGGTAACATTGTCAAAATCACGCAAGGTATCTGCCAAAATCGGTACCAAACGATGGTCAATTTCAAAGGCCATGACCTCTGCTGCACGCTCAGCCAGAAACTCGGTCAAGGCACCAATCCCTGGCCCGATTTCGATAACATTGACCTGGTCATCAATCTCAGCCGTATCCACGATTTTTTGAAGAATATTGGTATCCGTCAGGAAATTTTGCCCGAAGGACTTTTTAAAGGTAAATCCGTGACGCTCCAGCACTGCCTTGGTCACGCTGTAATCTGCAATTCTCATTTATTCTCTTTTCTAATATGAACGACGATATATCCAAACAAAATTATTTCCTCTAGAGCCCTGATGAATCAGGTCTTTTAAATAAACATTTGGATTCGTCAGTTCTTTTGTTTCCGTATTATAACTTGTTATTGTCTTTCCACCATGTCGTAAAAGCCATTCTGTATCTAAGCCAGGTAAATATCTGTCCTTTTGAAGAAAACTACAAAGCTCCTCAACTGTCATATCCTCCGGGACATCAAGATCCATCTGATGAGAGAAAACATCATCCCCCATGCAGATAGATTCTCTATCAACTCGTATTTTCATTTCACTCTTTCCTTGTAAACATCTATTTAAATATTATCAAAGTGAATCCCCTGACATAAATCTACTTACTACTATTGTAACACATTCCCCTTACATTTGGGGTCTGCTTAGCTGTTCTCATAAGATTTCATAGCTTCTTCCACTTCTGCCAAGGTGACCCCAAACAACTCTAAGCGTTTGAGAAGTTGCTTGCCGTTAGAATAGCCGATTCGGATAGCCTCTCCTAGATATTCTCGTCGCTTACGGCTGTCTGCCCCTGCTAGAAAACCAAGGCGAATCAAGTCGCTACGACTGATGTCAAACTGACTCTCATATTCAAATTGTTCTGTCACCTGAGCTAGAGCCGTTTTCAGGTCTTCATAGCTGGCATGCTCAATTCCCAGAGACCGTCCCTTGGTTTTGGATTTGGGAACAGCTTCATCTCGTTTGAGGAAGGCATGCTGAACTGTTGGAATAGCCGTCATAATCATGCGGCGAATCCGCTCCCCATTAAAATCTGGGTCTGTAAAGACAATGACTCCATGACGTTGGTGCAGGCGCTGAATCCGCTCTATATCCCGGTCATTGATGGCAGAACCTCGTGTCTCATAGGTCTCTACATCGAAATAACGTTTGAGATTGACCGTATCATCGCGCCCTTCAACCACGATAACTTGGGAAATTTTCTCTTTCATTACTTGCTGTCCAATCCAAAAATGCGCTCTGCATTTGCAGTCGTTGCCGCCGCTAACTCTTCTGTCGTCATACCACGCAAATCTGCGATAAAGTCTACTACATAGCGAGTATAGGCTGTTTTGTTTTCACGACCCCGTTTAGGAACAGGAGCCAAGTAGGGCGCATCCGTCTCCACCAAAATCTTGTCCAAAGGAAGTTCTCTAGCCGCTTCTTGGATATCGGTTGCCTTCTTAAAAGTCACCACTCCTGAGAAGGAAATGGTCATACCAAGCGCGACAAACTTCTCTGCCCATTCAAGAGTTCCTGAGAAAGAATGCATGATACCACCACGAGGACCAACTCCCTCGCTCTTGATAATCTCATAGGTATCTTCCAGCGCATCACGGGTATGGACCACAAAAGGTAAATCCAAGTCCTTAGATAACTGAATCTGACGGCGAAAAACCTGCTCCTGCACTTCTTTGGACGCTGTCATCCAATGGTAGTCCAAACCAATCTCACCCAAGGCAACAATCTTGGGATGTTTTAACTTATCCAACAAGTAAGCCTCGACTTCCTCCGTATAAGTCCCTGCCTCTGTCGGATGCCAACCTATTGTCGCATAGAGTTGATCATACTCATCCACCAACTCCAAAGCACGCTCAATCGTCGGTTCATCAAAACCAACAATATTCATCTGTGTCACACCCATCTCAGCAGCCAAGGCAATTTCTTCTGCCTCACGACCCGCAAATTCTTCTACATTCAAGTGTGTATGTGTATCAAAAATCATCTCTTCTAACCTCGTTTTCTATCTTCTATTATACCAAAAAAGTGCCCTCTCTCCTCATCTGAAAAAAATATTCTAAAACCCATCATCATCTCTTGACGCTCTTTTTCCAAAGCAGTATAATAACACTTATTGAATTTTTCAACAAAGGAAACAACTATGTTTACAAAATTAAAACAGACCTTTATCGGTCGTCCTCTTAAGTCCTTAACCGAAGGCGAAGGGGGACTACTGGGAAAAATGCAGGCACTGGCCATGTTGTCAAGCGACGCTCTGTCCTCCATTGCCTATGGACCTGAGCAAGTAGTCCTCGTCTTGGCTAGCCTCTCTCCTCTAGCTATATGGTGGAGCCTTCCTATCGGTCTCTTTGTCCTCCTGCTCCTAGCTAGCCTGACCGTTTCCTACCGTCAAATCATCCATGCCTACCCTCAAGGTGGAGGGGCCTATATGGTTACTCGAGAAAATCTATCTCCCCAACTTGGCTTGATTGCTGGAGGTAGTCTTCTGGTTGACTATATGTTGACCGTAGCGGTATCTGTTGCTTCTGGAGCTGACGCTATCACAGCAGCTCTCCCTGCTCTCCACCCTTACAACCTCCACATCTCCATTTTTCTGGTTTGCTTGCTCATGCTCCTGAACTTACGGGGCTTAAAAGAATCTGCCAGTTCACTGATGATTCCTGTCTATCTCTTTATCATCAGTACTGTCTTTCTCTTGCTCTATGGAATCTTTCAACTAGCGACAGGTTCTCTCAGCTATCAGGCGACTTCTCCTATCGGGCATGCTGTACCGAGTCTGTCTATCGTTCTCATTCTAAGAGCCTTTACCAGCGGATCTGCCTCTCTGACAGGGGTTGAAGCTATTTCAAATGCGGTTCCCTTTTTCAAGGCTCCAAAAGAAAAGAATGCCGCTCAAACCTTGACCATCATGTCATTGATTTTAGGTTTTCTTTTTGCTGGTATTACCTTCCTAAACTACTGGATGGGGATTATGCCTCAACACGGAGAAACCATCCTTTCACAGATGGCTCAAGGCATCCTTGGTAATTCCTTCTTAGGTCACCTTGGCTATTATATCTTCCAATTCTCTACAGCCTTGATTTTGGCCGTAGCAGCAAACACTGGCTTTTCAGCCTTCCCTATGCTGGCCTACAATATGGCTAAAAACAAATATATGCCCCACCTCTTTATGGAAAAAGGAGACCGCCTAGGCTACTCTAATGGAATTTTAACTCTGGCATTTGGGGCTATGATTCTTCTTCTCATTTTTAACGGCAATACCGAACGTTTGATTCCCCTTTATACTATCGGTGTCTTCGTTCCCTTCGCCCTTTCTCAGACTGGGATGATTCGCCATTGGAAAAAAGAAAAAGGGGCAAATTTCTTAAAACCTGCCCTTGCCAATATCCTTGGAGCCATCATTTGCTACGCGATTGTACTGATCCTGCTCTTTTTCCGTCTCAGTGATATCTGGCCTTTCTTCCCGATTATTCTCGTACTCACCCTACTTTTCTTGGCAATTCACAGTCATTACCAAAAAGTGGCCCAACAACTGCGTCTCTATGAAGGAATCGAAAAACGTACCTACGATGGCAATCTCGTCCTCGTCCTAGTAGGAAATGTCACCCGAGTTAGCGTCGGAGCCATTAACTACGCTCAAAGTATCGGAGATGAAGTCCTAGCCATGCACATTTCTACTAAGGAAACAGCAGAAAAAGACCAAGAAATTCTCCAAGAATTTGCCGATTACTTCCCAACCATTACTCTGAAAAATATCAAGACCAGCTACCGCGACATCATCACGCCTACTGTCAAGTATGTCAAACGGATCTCTGAAGATGCCCAGAAAAAGAACTATACAGTCACTGTCCTGGTACCCCAGTTTATCCCTAATAAACCTTGGCAAAATATCCTGCACAATCAGATGAGTCTTAAACTCAAATACGCCCTCCGTTGGCACCAAGACGTCGTTGTCGCTAGCTACTCTTATCACTTAAAAGAATAAAGAAAAGGCCCTACCAGAACCAAAAAGCTCTGGTAAGGCCTTTTTCTGAATCCAGCCACTATGCTTATACTCAATGAAAATCAAAGAGCAAACTAGGAAGCTAGCCACAGGCTGCTCAAAGCACTGCTTTGAGGTTGTGGATAGAACTGACGAAGTCAGCTCAAAACACTGTTTTGAGGTTGCAGATAGAACTGACGAAGTCAGCTCAAAATACTGTTTTGAGGTTGTGGATAGAACTGACGAAGTCAGTAACTATACCTACGGTAAGGCAACGCTGACGTGGTTTGAAGAGATTTTCGAAGAGTATTAACTGAAAAGCATGACTAGGAATACTATTGAATGTGGTTAGCTAAATCTTCCTGAGCTTTTTTATTTGACTCAGATTTTTCTTTTAGCCATTTTTCGTAGAGTTCTTGGTACTGTTTAGCAGTTACTGGCTCTTTTTGCAGTTCAACATATTTATAGTTGTCAGCATCTCCTTTGTGTCCAACGAATGAGAATGGACCTGTAAACGGTACAGTCTTACGGAAGATTGGGTTGGCTCCACCACTTTGAACTGGTAGGAAGAGGGCACTATCTGTCAACCAAGCTTGGGCTTCAGCATATTTTTCGTAGCGAGCTTGAGTATCTGTGATTTCCGCATCAGCCTGATCCAAGAGTTTCTTGTAGTCAGCAAGACCAATCTTGTCCTTGACTTCCTTGTCTTTTCCTTCAGACAAGCCCATGTTTTTCAACTGAGAACCTGTCTCTGGATCAAGGATCGCTAGGTAAGTCTTAGGATCTGAGTAATCTCCACCCCATCCTGAGATGTCGATGTCATAGTCTTTTTGTTCTGCTGTATCTGCAAAGTAGGTCGCCTGATCTTTTTCATCCGGAGAAAGTTGGATAACATCGATGACTACATTATCCTTACCAAGAGTTTCTTCCACTGTTTGTTTGAAAGATCCAGCCTGTTGCACATCCAACTTAGCAGTCTGGTCAACTGGCATATCCAAATGAATTGGGAAGGTTACTCCTTGAGCTTGCAGACTTTCTTTGGCCTTGGCAAACTTCTCTTTGGCCTTATCAGGGTTCAAGAAGGCTTGCTTACCATCGTTTAGGTTGATATTTGCCCAATCTTTACCATAGTTGACAATTTTCTCATTGACAATGTCACCGAAGTTCTTATCGCCAACTTGAACAAAGTTACTTGGTGTAATCGTATTACGCAAGATACGGTCTGCTCCATCTTCACCATTTGTCTGTGCTGCATAGGCATGACGGTCAAAGGCAAAGTTGATAGCCTGACGGAAATCTTTATTTTGCATAGCTGCGCGTGAATCTGTCTTTTCCTTATCAGACTGTTTCATAGTCTGCTTGTAGCTTTGACGATTCACGTTGAAAAGATAATAGAAAGTAACTGAGTTTTGTGGTGTGTAGGTAATCTTGTCCTCATTCCCCTTCTTGAGTTCAGCAAATACTGAACTTGTTGGGAAGATACGGCCATCAGTATAGTTACCATCCAAGAAACCTCTAGCAATGCTGTCTTGGTCAGAACCGTCAAAGAAAGAGAGTTTCACTTTCTCGATTTTAACATTATCCTTATCCCAGTAATTAGGATTTTTATCAAGTTCAATCAAAGATTTGGATGTGAATGATTTAAATAAGTAAGGACCATTTGACAAGATACTTGATGGTGTCACACTTCCAAAGTCATCTCCCTGAGACTTCAAGAAGGCTTCATTTACAGGACTAAGGATACTTGCTGTTGTTTTAGAGTTCCAATAAGTTTCAGGTTGGTTGAGAGTGTATTGTAGAGTGTAATCATCCACTGCCTTAACACCAACAGTACCAAAATCAGATGATTTCCCTTCAACATAATCTGCTAGACCCTTGATAGAGTCTTGTACCAAGTACAAGTTTTCAGCCTTTTTATCAGCCGCATACTTGAGACCAGTCACAAAGTCATGAGCCGTTACGTCCGCATACTCTTCTCCTTCAGAAGTGTACCATTTAGCTCCCTGACGGATTTTATAAGTGTAGGTCAAACCATCTTTTGACACCGTCCATGACTCAGCCATAGAGGGAATGAGATTGCCATACTGGTCGTTTTCCAACAAACCATCAATCAAGTTGGTTGTGATACTAGATGTAGAGTCTCGGGTAGAAGTAATATAATCCAAAGTATCTGGGTTATTGACAAAGATATAAGAGTAAGTCTTGTCTGCATTACTTGATTGAGATGATCCACACGCTGCTAAAGCTAGACCTGCTGTCAAAGCCATAGCTCCAAAAAGCATAACTTTTGATTTCTTCATGATTATTCTCCATTTTTACAGTATGTGAAATATTATACACTATTCGAGCAAAAATATAAAGCTTTTTGTACTTTTTTACAAAAATAAAAATCAGTAGACTCGAGTTCCTACTGATTTTTGATAGAATTCGTTTGGATTATGCAGCCAAAACTTTGCGTCCTTTACGACGACGAGCTGCCAATACGCGACGACCGTTTTTAGTTGACATACGGTTACGGAATCCGTGTTTGCGCGCACGACGAAGTTTACTTGGTTGATAAGTACGTTTCACGATGAATACCTCCTCATAGATTTTGTATTCGTTTAGCCGGCTATAAAGTGATCAGTTACTAAACATACTTTACTATTCTATCTGATTCTTTTACTTTTGTCAATAGCTCAAGGCAAATGTTTCCAGCTTTTTCGAATGTAAGCCCTATCTACGATACTGTTTCAAGAAACGAGTCATCTTTTCTTGAATTTGGGCCAGTTCATCGACACGAGGAAGGTAAACAATACGGAAGTGGTCTGGTTCCTGCCAGTTGAAGCCTCGACCATGAACCAATAGAACCTTTTCCTGCTTCAAGAAATCAAGGACAAACTGCTCATCATCATCGATACGGTACATATTGCGGTCGATTTTAGGGAAGATATAGAGCCCAGCCTTGGGTTTAACCGCAGACAAACCTGGGATATCCTGAATGGCATTGTAAATGAAATTTCTTTGCTCGTAAATTCGTCCACCAGGAAGAAGCAATTCATCGACCGACTGGTGACCACCCAAGGAAGTTTGTACGACTTGTTGGGCCAAAACGTTAGAGCAAAGGCGCATGTTGGAAAGCATATTGAGCCCTTCGATATAGCCTTTAACATGTGTCTTAGGACCAGACAAGACCATCCAACCCACACGGAAACCAGCGATACGGTGGGATTTTGATAGACCATTCATGCTGACGCAGAAAACATCTGGTGCCAAGCTC
Organism: bacterium; assembly: GCA_905221245.1. Lineage (GTDB taxonomy): Bacteria > Bacillota > Bacilli > Lactobacillales > Streptococcaceae > Streptococcus. The sequence goes on along the minus strand of CAJNCK010000007.1, from coordinate 35,013 downwards.
GCCACAGGCGTATGCACATGTCCATCCATTACCATGCGGTCGTAAATTTCATCCGCAAAGATAATCAAATCGTTTTGACGGGCAATCTCAATAATCTCCAGCAAGAGTTCTTTAGGATAAAGGGCTCCAGTTGGGTTGTTTGGATTGATAAGGACGATTGCCTTGGTATTAGAAGTGATTTTTGACTTGATATCATCAATATCTGGGTACCATTCTGCAGCTTCATCACAGATATAGTGAACGGCATTTCCTCCAGCTAGGCTGACAGCCGCTGTCCAAAGAGGATAGTCTGGCATTGGCACCAAGACCTCGTCTCCATTGTCCAAAAGCCCCTGCATGGACATGACAATCAACTCACTGACACCATTTCCAAGGTAGATATCATCAATATCTACGTTTGGGAATTTCTTCAATTGGCAATACTGCATGATAGCCTTACGGGCTGAGAAAATCCCTTTGGAGTCAGAATAACCTTCACTATCACGCGCATTCATAATCAAGTCATGAATGACCTCGTCTGGCGCTGTAAAGCCAAATTCTGCTGGATTTCCTGTATTCAGACGTAAAATCTTTTCTCCGTTTGCTCGCATCCGCATGGCTTCTTCCAAAACAGGACCACGGATATCATAAGCAACATGCTCTAACTTACTAGACTTGTTATATTCTTTCATCTTGTTTCCTCAATTCATCAGGATAGTAACATTATACCACTAGAAAGAAAATGCGACAAGTTTGCTGAAATGTTTTACTAGATTAAGATAGAAGAAAAACCTCGCTAAAAGCGAGGCCAAGACAGGGGAGATAGCAGGTATTTTGCGAAAGTCACATCACATACCAAAAGATAAACCTAGAAAAAGCAAGCCTAAAAAGGAGTCATAAAGAAGATTGAACATGAGAAAAAGTCCCCATATCATCAAGTAATCCCAACGCCCACTTCGTTTTGCAACCAGGAATAATAGAAAATGGTAGAGTAGGTGAAAGACTAAAAAGCCAACAAAACCTGGATAGAGAAGCGGAATTAGCTTCTCTAATTGCCAGACCATGATAACTTCTAGCAAGACTGAAACTAGGATGATTCCATAATAAAGGAAATTTGAATTTTTTGTTTCTTGAAAAGAGTGCTTCATCATTCTCCCTCCCTTCACTTCTTTCCTGCTATCCTTTCTTTTATTTTATCATATATTTATATAGATTTTAAGCGCTAATATTCTTTTGAAAAATACTTTTTTTGCTTTACTTCTATAGTGAAAAGGTTTACAATTATAGTAAGAAAATTTCAGGAGGTTTCATTATGGCACAACGTTACCAAAATATTATGGTCGCAATCGATGGTTCTAAGGAAGCGGACTTGGCTTTTGTCAAGGGAGTTCATTCTGCTCTACGAAACGACGCTAAACTCACCATCGCACATGTCATTGACACACGCGCTCTCCAAAGCGTATCCACCTTTGATGCTGAAGTTTACGAAGAACTCCAAGTCGACGCTGAAAGTCTGATGAAAGAGTACGAAAAACGTGCTAAAGATGCTGGTGTGGCAGATGTTCATATCGTCATTGAAATGGGAAATCCAAAGACCCTACTGGCACGTACTATTCCCGATGCTGAAGAAGTGGACCTCATCCTCGTTGGCGCAACTGGTCTCAACGCCTTTGAACGCCTCTTGGTCGGATCTTCATCTGAATACATACTCCGCCATGCTAAGGTCGATTTGCTGGTTGTGAGAGAACAAGAAAAAACCTTATAATTACGACGAAAAGGAGCTCAGCGCTCCTTTTTGTTTACTATTTATACTCTTCGAAAATCAAATTCAAACCACGTCAACGTCCATCTACAACCTCAAAACAGTGTTTTGAGCAGCCTGCGGCTAGTTTCCTAGTTTGCTCTTTGATTTTCATTGAGTATTATTTCTCTCTTTATGGCGTTCATAAGCCTTGAGCTGACGCTGCAGTTCCTTTTTAATAGCAGGTTCTGGAGCATATTTTTCTTCCCAATCATCTGGCTTTAAGATTTTGTGGGTCACTGGATCAAAATGAGCCTTGCCATCTGGGAAAATTTTCCCCATATTAGCCTGATGAACAATATCAAAAATACGTTCTGGGTCCACTCCCATCAAGACAAAACTACCGTAGGTAAAGTAAAGCGTGTCAATCAGAGCATCTACCTGACCTATCAAATCTTGCTGAGCAGGCGTCTTCTTGGCTACTTTACCTGCTGCCTTATCAAGAGCTTGATGAAGTTGCGATAGTGCTTGACCAAAGTCCTCTTCAGAAGGACTGGCAGCTCTAACAAACTCCACCAATTCTTCTATTTTAAAGCCAGCCCTGTGGGTTGCACCTTCTAAATCCCAAGCTCGTGGTTCTTCTTGGGTTCGTTCATCCATCATATGGTGGAAGGTCTTGACCTTATTAAAATGATAGTCACGGCTGACAAAGACTTTTTCTGAGGCCAGAACACCAAAATGTTCCAAGGCCTTGTGGATTCCGTCTTGCTGATTGCTGGTGGTAATGTGCTTAGCAACTTCCTTAACACTGCTACTACCATTTCCCATAGCGACCGACATACCGACACCCGCCAGCATTTCTAGGTCATTATCTGAGTCACCAAAGGCCATCACTTGGTTGAGATCAAAACCATATTCTTTCCCGACTCGGCGTATGCCTTCCAATTTAGAGTTTCCTTGATTGATGACATCCGCTGCAAAAGGATTGCTACGTGTCAATTTCAAGTCTTCAAAATCAGCTGCCGCCTTCTCAGATTCTTCTGGCGTCATCAGCATCAAAACTTGGTAGATAGGCTGATTCATTAGATCAAGCAGGTCTTCTTCCTTTTGGGGAACAACCTTGCTGACCATACGATTAAAGGAATGACTCACTGTCCGAGTTAAAACTGAGGGAACGAAGCGACTGATTCGTTGAGAAAAAGAACCCAGACCAAAGGACATGATTTTGGAACCCAACATGGCATCCTTGGTCCCTAGGGCAATCTCCTTACCCTCTTTTTTAGCATAAGTAATGAGCTGGCGCAAATGTAACTTGGAAATTGGGCTCGTAAACAAGACTCTGTCTTTAGTAAAGATATACTGGCCATTGTAGGTTACCGCAAAGTCCAAATCCAAATCGTCCATCAATTCCTTAACAAAAAAAGGTCCTCGACCTGTCGCTACGCCGACAAGCACCCCTTGTTCTTTGACAATTTTAATCGCGTCCTTAGTGGATTTCAAAACACTCTTGCGATCGTTGACCAAGGTTCCATCGATATCAAAAAAAACAGCTTTGACTTCCATCCTATCCCAATCTCCCCTTTTGTGATACAATGATTATACCACATTTCAGAAAGAGTGAGTAAATCATGCCTAAGAAAATCCTTGTTTTACATACGGGTGGGACTATTTCTATGCAGGCCGATGCTTCTGGCGCTGTTGTGACAAGTTCAGATAATCCCATGAACCATGTGTCCAACCCACTTGAAGGAATCCAAGTCCACGCCTTAGACTTTTTTAACCTGCCAAGTCCCCATATCAAACCCAAGCATATGCTGGCTCTCTACCAGAAAATTAAAGAGGGAGCTGCTAACTACGATGGAGTGGTGATTACACATGGAACCGATACTTTAGAGGAAACAGCCTATTTCCTTGATACAATGGAAGTTCCCCATATGCCTATCGTTCTAACAGGGGCCATGCGTAGCTCCAACGAACTCGGTAGTGACGGTGTTTATAATTATCTGAGTGCTTTAAGGGTAGCTAGCGATGACAAGGCTGCTGACAAAGGAGTTTTGGTCGTTATGAACGATGAAATCCACGCTGCCAAGTATGTTACCAAAACACATACAACCAACGTTAGCACCTTCCAGACTCCAACACACGGCCCCCTTGGTCTCATCATGAAACAGGAAATCCTCTACTTCAAAACAGCTGAACCTCGTGTTCGCTTTGACCTTGATCACATACAAGGCTTAGTCCCTATCATCTCTGCTTATGCTGGTATGACAGATGAGCTGATTGATATGCTGGATTTGGAACAATTGGACGGTTTGATTATCCAAGCCTTCGGAGCTGGTAATATTCCCAAAGAAACGGCTCAAAAGTTAGAAAGCCTTCTACAAAAAGGAATCCCTGTCGCCTTGGTTTCACGATGCTTTAACGGTATCGCTGAGCCTGTTTATGCCTACCAAGGTGGGGGTGTGCAGTTGCAAAAATCTGGTGTCTTCTTTGTTAAAGAACTCAATGCCCAAAAAGCTCGCTTGAAACTCCTCATTGCCCTCAATGCCGGACTAACAGGGCAGGCTTTGAAAGACTATATGGAAGGCTAAGTCTCTTCTCTAAAAACAAATCAGGAAATCTGCACGATTCCCTGATTTTTTCTATTTACGTTTTCGTGTTGAACGACGTTCTGTCAAACCATGAGGTAAGAGAACTTCACGTTCTTCCAACTCTTCCTTGTGCATAATCTTAGTCAACATACGCATACTAATGGCACCAAGGTCATAAAGAGGTTGGGCAATAGTTGTCAAGTTTGGACGGGTAAAACGTGAGACTTGCGAATCATCACTAGTAATGATTTCAAACTCTTCTGGTACTGACACACCCTTATCAGCAAGGCCGTTCAAGACACCTGCTGCCAACTCATCACCTGTTACAACTGCTGCAGTTGCATTTGATGAAATCAAGCGTTCTGCCAAGGCATAGCCGTCTTCATAAGTGTATTTAGATTCAAATACCAATCCTTCGCTATAAGAAATCCCTGCTTTTTTCAAGGCTTCCTTGTAGCCAACCAAACGAACCTTACCATTGATGTCATCCACTAATGGACCGCTTACGAAAGCAATACGCTCATTTTCTTTAGCAAGGTAGGTCACTGCATCAATCGTAGCTTGTTTGTAGTCAATATTGACACTTGGAAGCTGATGTTCCACATCCACAGTACCTGCAAGAACAACTGGTGTCCGAGAACGAGAAAACTCTGAACGAATTTTTTCAGTCAAGTGGTAGCCCATAAAGATGATACCATCTACTTGCTTAGAAAACAATGTATTGACAACTGAAACTTCCTTATCATCATCCTCATCACTATTAGCAAGGACGATATTATACTTGTACATTTCAGCAATATCATCAATCCCTTTGGCAAGCGTTGAGAAATAACCATTGGTAATATTGGGGATCACGACACCAACAGTGGTTGTCTTTTTACTTGCAAGACCACGCGCCACTGCATTTGGACGGTAATCCAAACGATCAATCACCTCAAGCACTTTTTTACGGGTGTTCTCTTTTACATTCTTATTGCCATTGACTACACGGCTAACCGTCGCCATTGAAACTCCTGCTTCACGGGCGACATCATAAATCGTTACTGTATCGTCTGTATTCATTCCATTTCCTTTCTATATCATACCTCACGAGACTCCAAAAAAGAGACGGTATGAAAATTTCGTTTTCATGATTCCACTTATTCCATTTTATCACTATTTGTAAACACTTTCAAGCGTTTTTTGAAGATTATTTGAAAAAATTTCATAGGAAGCTATGTTTATGAAGAAAAAATCACCTTTTCTTGATTTTTAATCCTATTTGCTGTATGATAAGGGAAAAGAAAGGGGGAAGAAATATGGCTTTTACCAATACCCACATGCGGTCAGCTAGTTTTGGCATTGTTACCAGCTTGCCTGATGACGTTATTGACTCATTTTGGTATATCATCGACCATTTCTTAAAAAATGTCTTTGAATTGGAAGAAGAACTCGAGTTTCAATTGCTCAATAACCAAGGAAAAATTACCTTCCACTTTTCAAGTCAACACCTCCCTACAGCCATTGATTTTGACTTTAACCATCCCTTTGACCCTCTTTATCCCCCGAGAGTACTGGTTTTAGATATGGACGGTAGAGAAACTATCCTCCTCCCAGAAGAAAATGACCTATTTTAATACTCAATGAAAATCAAAGAGCAAACTAGAAAGCTAGCCGCAGGTTGCTCAAAGCCCTGCTTTGAGGTTGTAGATGAAACTGACGAAGTCAGTAACCATATGTACGGTAAGGCGACGCTGACGTGGTTTGAAGAGATTTTCGAAGAGTATAAAAACTCTAGCCTTCAGTTGCAAGTGACTGAAAACTAGAGTTTTTTCTATTTTTTCAAAGCATCATACAAGTTGCGGATCGGTTGCTTTAAGGTAGGATGGATAAAATGAGGCGCAATTTCGTGTAGAGACTCAAGAACAAAAAGGCGTTCCGCTATGTAAGGATGAGGCAAGATAAGGTCATCTGTATAAATGACCTGGTCCTCCACAAAGAGCAAGTCCAAATCAATCAAACGAGGCCCCCAATGCACTTCTCTCACCCGTCCCATCTCTGACTCAATGGCTAGTAAGGTATCTAACAAGACTGGGGCCGGCAGCCAGGTTTCCACCTCAACCACTTGATTAGCAAAGCTATCTTGCTCCACTCCACCCCAAGGCTCCGTCGCTAAGACACTGGACTCTTTGAGAATATGGATGCCACGAGCTCGCATTTTCTCAATGGCTTGTTTCAAGTTGGCTGACTTATCCCCCATGTTGCTTCCTAGGGCGATAAAAGCCCGTTGCTTGCAGCGATGGATGGTCACTGAGCAAGTATCTAGCGGCAAATGCACTGGCGCCCAAGGTTTTTTCAGTTCCAGCTTGATTTCTTGGACAAGAGGATAGGCCTCAAAGGTACGTTCTACCAGTTTGTAGGCTACCGTTTCAATCAAGTCCTCAGTTGTTTCCTGAAACCAAGTCGTCCACTGCTGACACAGTTCTCCATAATGGACAGAAGCCGTTAAATCCAAATCTGTCGCCGCCTTGGTCATATCATAGGATAGGATTGCGGAAATAACAAACTTCTGCCCCAATTCTTTCTCACTGGAAAAAAGACCATGATAGGCAAAAATTTCCAAATCCTTAATCTGCAGTTGATCCATAATGATTCCTTTCTAGAAAAATCCGCCCAAAGCGGATTCTTTTTATACTCAATGAAAATCAAAGTGCAAACTAGGAAGCTAGCCACAGGCTGCTCAAAACACTGTTTTGAGGTTGCAGATGGAAGCTGACGTGGTTTGAAGAGATTTTCGAAGAGTATTATAGTCCCATTAAACGATAAGCCTGGTCTCGAAGGTCCTTATCTGCTTCAAATAGACCTCTAGCTACTGTCGTCAAGGTTGCTGTGCCTGGTTTTCTGACACCACGCATACTCATACACATATGCTCCGCCTCAATGACAACAAAGGCTCCTTTAGCACCTAGATAGTCCATCAAGGCATCAGCCACTTCGATATTCAATCGTTCTTGAATTTGTGGTTTTTTCGAATAAACTTCAACCGTACGGGCTAGCTTAGACAAACCTGCTACACGGCCATCTGGAATATAGGCAATATGCGCTCTACCATAAAATGGCAAGAAGTGGTGTTCACACATAGTATGGAAAAAGATATCCTTTTCTACCACCATATTATCGTCAATAATCTCAAAAGATTTTGACAAATGTTCCTCCGCTGTTTGACCAAGCCCTGAAAAAATCTCTTGGTACATACGGGCTACACGAGCAGGTGTTTCCTGCAAACCCTCGCGGTTAGCGTCCTCTCCTACAGCCTCGATAATCATTTTTACAGCTGCTTCAATTTTTTGTGTATCCATTCTCGTTCTTCCTCTCCATCAGATAGGCTCTCACTTGGCTCAAGAAATACAAGGAACCTGTGACAATCCTAACTGTTTGTTTCTCTTCTTTTTTATCTATCAATTTCTGCTCTAGAAAATCCTGCCAGCCTTGGTAGCTGAGATTTCTAGACTTGGCTGCCTCTTTCAGCACGCTTTCATCAGTTGCCCGACTATCATCAAAATGTGTCAGGGTAAGCTCGGTATCTGGTATTGTCCCCAGCAAGTCCAACATATCCTCCAAGGCCTTGGTTTTGATGCAAGTAAAGAGGATTTCCTTATGATAATCCGCAAAGCGTTCTTGCAAGGTGGCTAATAAAGCCTTGATAGCGTGAGGATTGTGGGCTCCATCCAAAATCATCAAGGGGTCTCGAAACACAACCTCCAAACGCCCAGGCCAACTTGTTTCTTCCAAGGCTTGAGAAACCAAGATATTAGCTGGTAGTTCTCGCCCATCTTCTTGACAAAATGTATCAAGTAAAGCTATGGCCATCCCAGCATTCTCTATCTGGTGCAAACCAAGCAAACCTGTCTGGAAACGGCCTTGTCTGATAGAACTGGTATAATCAAAGATTTCCCCTGCCACCACACTCTCTTGGTGACTAACTTGATAATCTTTCCCATAGGCAAGTCTCGGTGCATCTTTCCCTTCCGCAATGCGGTCAATAACAGCCAAGGCTTCTGGAGCAATGCGACCTGTCACCGAGGGAATGCCTTGCTTAATAATACCAGCCTTCTGCTCTGCTATGGCTTCCAAGGTGTCACCAAGTAGAGCCACATGATCCAGTCCAATGGTCGTGATGCCTGTTAGAATGGGCTGGCAGACATTGGTACTATCCAAGAGTCCACCCATGCCCACTTCCATGATAGCCACATCTACTTGCTCTAAGGCAAAGTAGTCATAGGCTATGGCTGTGATAATCTCAAACTCAGTTGTGCCCTGTAAATTAGCGGCCGCTTCTCCCTCCAACAAAGACTGATAGTCTGCCATGAGGGCTTCTAGTCTAGCCTCTGGGATAGATTCCCCATTGATGCTAATCTGATCTGTATAATGAATGAGATAGGGCGAGCTAAACACGCCAACTCTCAGCCCTAGCTTTTCTAGCATCTTTTTCAAAAAAGCAATGGTCGAACCCTTGCCATTGGTCCCTCCGATATGGATGACCTTGAGTTTGAGATGGGGATTGCCACGCAAAGCTAATAGTTCCTCCATTCGTTCCAAGCCAAAATGCGGTTGGTCCGTCCGGTAGTTAGCAATCCACTGATTGTTTTGAATTTCTTTCATCTTATTTATATTGTTTTAAATCTAAATCTTCCGCTTCATCAGCCAGACGAATGGCGGAGGCAATTTCAACTGCCATCCTGTGACTAACTACATCATGCACGCGCACCACTTCCACACCCTGTCTCGCAGCGATACTGGTTACATGAGCCGAAGCCGTATCTCGATTGCGGAAACCAAGTTCTGTCTCAGGATTGACTTCAAAACCATTCTCTTCTAGGATATTGATGACAAATCGCTTGCGCGACACTCCAAGAAAGATTGGATACCCCTTCTGATGGAGTTTATCCAGATCCCGTAAAAGAAGCAGATTTTCTTTCTTGGTCAGACCAAAGCCAATTCCTGAATCCAGCAGGATGTTTTCTTGAGCAATCCCAGCTTCCTCTGCTCTCGCTAGTGCTCGTTCAAAAAAAGTCTCCATCAACTCTTCGATTGGCAATTTTTCAAAGTCAGCTAACTCTTTTTCTGTAAAAGCTTGACCAAAGCCAAAATGAGGGAAGATGAGCGAGCTAGGGTGCTGAGGTCGTGCCATGACTGGATTAAACATAATGACTACTTTCGCACCAGCCTTAGCAACCTCATGGGCCATTTTCTCATCACCCATAAGACCAGTGATATCATTGACTAGATTGGCACCAGCAGCCAAAGCAGCTTCTGCTACTTGACTCTTCCAAGTATCAATAGAGATGAGGACATCACTTTCCTTGCGAATAGCTTTGATCACTGGAACAACACGCTGGATTTCCTCTTCTATCTCAACATAACTACTTCCCGGCCGCGGCCGAGTCGATTCTCCGCCGATATCTAGCATACTAGCCCCTTCTGCTATCAATTTACGAGCCTGCTGGAGTGCCTGCTCAAGAGCAAAAAATTGACCACCGTCCGAAAAGGAGTCTGGGGTTACATTGATAATTCCGCAAATAGCTGTCTTTGCATGATTGGCTTTACTTGACATATCGGTCACTCCCTCAAGGCTTTTCATCATATTATTTCTCTATTTTACCATAAAAAGAAAAAAATGGACACGATTGCATTCATCTTTTTCCCAGTAGAAACAAGTAAGCAATTGTCAAAAATCTTAAACAGAAATCCCTAATGTCCGACTCAAAATCACCACGAGAGCCAACAAACAGAAAGCAACCCCATTCACAATCATGTGAAGCAAGATCGACATTTCCAAACGTTGGGTCTTGTAAGCCGTCCAAGACAGAACGATCGACATAACTCCATAAATCAATAAAGAAGGTAAATTACTCGGTTGATGCAATAAAGCAAACACAACCGTACCGACTACAAATCCCAAGTTCTCTTTTCCTCGGAAAATCTTTTTAGGAACAATCCCACGGCACAAGATTTCCTCACAAATTGGAGCTATTAGAACCAGTAAGAAAAAACTGGAAATTAAGGAACTATTCTGGACCAAATCATTAATATTTGATTGATTGCTGGTTGTTGTTTCATTCATCAAATGCAGTAAGACCACACCAAGAATATTAAAGGCAAGAATCACTAGATAGCTTAAGGCCAATCTAGCCAAATCCTTAGCCTTGAAAAACGATAAACCAAAACTAGCCAACTGTGTTTTCCTAGCACCTATTATAAATACAGTTAAAACCACAAGAGATAAGGCCCCTACTAATAGTCCCGTTTGAAGCAGTGGAAATTTTCTGCTAGTTAAAAAAGTTGCTAGGGCTAAAGGAAACTGAGAAAACAAAATCCCTACTAGAAAGATTATTAACCACTTCCCCCTGTTTAATACTTCATCCCAAATATTCTTTTTTATCATCAATCATACTCCTACCATTCAATCAAAATCACCTACCTAGTTTGAAGCAATTTTCAAGTAACTATAATATAAAAAGGGGAAAACCCCTTTCTATATTATAGCATTTATATTGCCATACTGATGTAGTTAAGGATAAACAAGGCATCCAAAATCCAAATCATGACATGAACATCTTTAGCTTGACCTTTGACAAGCTTAGTCAAAGTGTAAGTCAAGAAACCAACTGCAATCCCTTGAGTGATAGAGTAGCTGAATCCCATAAAAATAGATGTGAAGAAAGCAGGAACCGCTTCAGACATATCATCCCAATGGATATTTTTCAAGCTAGCCAACATCATAATCCCAACGATAATCAAGATTGGAGCTGTAGCGGCTGTTGGTACAATCGCTAGAAGTGGGCTAAAGAAGCTTGAGATAGCAAAACAGATAGCTACAACCAAGGCTGTCAAACCAGTACGTCCACCTGCACCAATACCAGCAGCAGATTCAACATAAGTCGTTACGTTTGAAGTACCTGCGATGGCACCAATTGAAGTACCAATCAAGTCTGAATAAAGAGCCTTGTCCAACTTAGCTGATTGGTGATTTTCACCATTTGTCGCTACGATACCAACTTTTTCACCCGTACCGATCAAGGTACCAATTGTGTCAAAAATATCTGTTAACGAGAAGGCAAGAATTGCCATAAGAGTTTCAGGTAAGCGAGCTGTATCTGAAATCAAAGCTCCCAAACCTTCTGAACCAAGAGCTGCACCAAAGACTGTCTTCAAGTCTTCAAAGGCTGCACCAACATGGTTGTTAGCAAAATCGATACTAGACAAATCTACCAAACCAACTGCAATAGCAAGAACAGTTGTTGTCAAGATAGAGAGAATAATTCCCCCTTTAATTCCTTTGATAACAAAGAAGATAGTAATGGCAAGTCCTGCAAGAGCCACCAAAACAGCTGGATTATTAAAGCTGACCAATCCTGGAACTGCTGAAGAGTTTGCTGCAATCGTTGCTTGAGCTTTGTCAGCCCCTTCTCCTACAACAGTATAGTTGCCTGGATCAATCGTAAATTTCAAAAGTCCAGCATTCTTAATTCCCACGTAGGCAAGAAAGACACCGATACCAGCTGAAATTGCTGAGCGAAGGGCGTTTGGAATCGATTCAATGATCATTTTTCGAACATTTGTCAAGGTAATAATCAATGAGATAAGCCCACAGATGAAGACCATAGCCAAGGCTTCTTGCCATGAATAACCAAGCCCGAATACAACTGTAAAGGTAAAGAAGGCATTGAGTCCCATACCTGGTGCTTGGGCATAAGGTAAGTTAGCGTAGAAGGCCATCATCAAGGTACCAGCAACTGCACCGATAATCGTTGCGAGGAATACACCTTGAGCAGGCATTCCTGTTTGCGAAAGAATTTGTGGGTTTACAAAGAGAATATAACTCATTGCAAAGAAAGTTGTTAAACCAGCGAGAACCTCTGTACGAACGTCCGTACCGTTCTCTTTTAGTTTAAATAATTTGTCCATTATCAATCTCCTTTTAATTTTTACGAACAATAATAGAATTATATCATTTATCATTCACTTTTTCAATATCTTTGTTTGATTTATTTAAGAAATTAATCCAATTTCATTTTTTGTTTGGAATCTGCTTTTCCGCCTGCTTTTTGTTATAATAGTAGACATCTTATCTGAAAAGACACTAGAAAGGTCCCTATGACGAAAAAAATTATTGCAGTTGACCTGGATGGAACCCTTCTCAACTCGGACAGTCAGATTTCTGACTTTACCAAAAAAACCATCAAAAAAGTTGCTGAAAAAGGCCATCAAGTTATTATTACGACAGGGCGCCCTTACCGCATGTCAAAAGATTTTTACCGTGAACTAGGCTTAAACACTCCTATGATTAATTTCAACGGCTCCCTCACTCATTTACCAGATCAAGTTTGGGATTTTGAAAAGTGTTTGACGGTAGACAAAAAATATCTTTTAGACATGGTTCAACGTTCAGAGGACATTCAAGCCGATTTTATCGCTGGAGAATATCGTAAAAAATTCTACATTACAAATCCTAATGAAGAAATTGCCAATCCCAAACTATTTGGTGTAGAATCTTTCCATCCTGAAGATCAATTTCAGCCAGAGTTAGTAACCAAGGATCCTAACTGTATTCTTTTACAGACCAGAGTCAGTGACAAATATGCCTTGGCAAAAGAAATGAACGCCTTCTACCAGCATCAACTGTCTATCAATACCTGGGGAGGTCCGCTCAATATCCTTGAGTGTACCCCAAAAGGTGTCAACAAGGCCTTTGCTTTGGACTACTTGCTCAAGGTAATGAACCGTGACAAAAAGGATTTGATTGCCTTTGGAGATGAGCACAATGATACCGAAATGCTCGCTTTTGCTGGGAAAGGTTATGCAATGAAAAATGCCAACCCAGAGCTACTCCCCTATGCAGATGAGCAAATTTCCTTGACAAATGACCAAGACGGAGTTGCCAAAACCCTGCAAGACTTATTCTTATAGTCCATACTGATACTCAATGAAAATCAAAGAGCAAACTAGGAAGCTAGCCGTAGGCAGTACTTGAGTACGGCAAGGCGAAGCTGACGTGGTTTGAATTTGATTTTCGAAGAGTATGACCAGCTTGCGAGCTGGTCTTTGTGTTCTTTTCACAGTCTCATCAACCAGTTAATCGATTGTTCTACTTTTTGCCTCCAAAACCTTGGAAAAGGCTTTCTTTTGTGATATACTTCACATATAAATACAAGAGAGCACGTCACACTCGACTCTGTTGACATAAAATCAATCCAGTCCTGTTTCTCCTGCTCTCAGTTAATATCAAGGAGGATAGCTATGAAAGCTGTTGTTGTAAATCCAGAAAGCACTGGTGTTGCTGTTGAAGAAAAAGTACTCCGTCCACTTGAAACTGGGGAAGCACTTGTAGAAATTGAATACTGTGGTGTTTGCCACACTGACCTCCACGTTGCCCATGGTGACTTTGGTCAAGTACCAGGACGCGTTCTTGGCCACGAAGGTGTTGGTATCGTTAAAGAAATTGCCCCAGATGTGAAAAGCCTTAAAGTCGGTGACCGCGTCAGCGTTGCTTGGTTCTTTGAAGGATGTGGCACTTGCGAATACTGTACAACTGGCCGTGAAACTCTTTGCCGTACAGTAAAAAATGCTGGCTACTCAGTAGACGGTGGTATGGCTGAACAATGTATCGTAACTGCTGACTATGCTGTTAAAGTTCCTGACGGACTTGATCCAGCCCAAGCCTCTTCTATCACATGTGCTGGTGTAACAACCTATAAAGCTATAAAAGAAGCAAAAGTTGAACCAGGTCAATGGGTTGTTCTTTACGGTGCTGGTGGACTTGGTAACCTAGCTGTTCAATACGCTAAAAAAGTATTCAATGCTCATGTCATCGCAGTTGATATCAATAACGACAAACTTGCCCTTGCAAAAGAAGTAGGTGCGGACATTGTTATTAACGGCCTCGAAGTTGAAGATGTACCTGGACTCATCAAGGAAAAAACTGATGGTGGAGCTCATTCAGCTGTCGTAACTGCTGTGTCTAAAGTTGCCTTCAACCAGGCTGTTGACTCAGTTCGTGCCGGTGGTCGCGTAGTCGCTGTTGGCCTTCCTTCTGAAATGATGGAACTCAGCATCGTGAAAACTGTTCTAGATGGAATCCAAGTCATCGGTTCTCTCGTTGGAACTCGTAAAGACTTGGAAGAAGCCTTCCAATTCGGTGCAGAAGGTTTGGTAGTCCCAGTTGTCCAAAAACGTCCAGTCGAAGATGCCGTAGCCATTTTCGACGAAATGGAAAAAGGTCAAATTCAAGGACGTATGGTACTCGACTTCACCCACTAATCTAATAAAAACCTATTTTAAAAGTTGGAATACGCTTCCAACTTTTTTATATTAAATTTTTAAATAAGGATTCAAAAAAACTTCTCTAAAACTCAATATATCAATATTTTCAGATGTAATCTTTTTAATTATTTTATGATAAATAGTTGATTTTTAGATGAAAACGGTTTATACTTAAAAAGTCTTAAAGTTTTCTTAAACGAAAACTAAAACAAAAAAGGAGGAATGACAATAATGAGTATCGGAATCATTATTGCGAGCCACGGCGAATTTGCTGCGGGTATTCATCAGTCAGGATCTATGATCTTTGGTGAACAAGAAAAGGTTCAAGTTGTAACCTTTATGCCAAACGAAGGTCCTGATGATCTATACGCTAAGTTTAATAACGCTGTTGCTGCATTTGACGCAGAAGATGAGGTTCTAGTTTTGGCTGACCTTTGGAGTGGATCTCCATTTAACCAAGCTAGTCGCGTGATGGGAGAAAATCCTGAGCGTAAGTTTGCCATCATCACAGGACTGAACTTACCGATGTTAATTCAAGCCTACACAGAGCGCCTCATGGACGCTGCTGCAGGTGTAGAAAAAGTCGCTGCTAATATCATTAAAGAAGCCAAAGATGGCATCAAGGCTCTTCCAGAAGAGCTAAACCCAGTTGAGGAAGTAGCAAGCGCTGCAGCTGCTCCAGTTGCCCAAGCTGCTATTCCAGAAGGAACTGTCATCGGAGACGGTAAACTCAAAATCAACCTTGCCCGTCTAGACACTCGTTTACTTCACGGTCAAGTTGCAACTGCTTGGACTCCAGATTCAAAAGCAGACCGTATCATCGTTGCTTCAGATAACGTAGCTAAAGACGAATTACGTAAAGAATTGATTAAACAAGCAGCTCCAGGTAAAGTGAAAGCAAACGTTGTTCCTATCCAAAAACTAATCGACGTTGCAAAAGACCCTCGCTTCGGAGGAACACATGCCCTTATCTTGTTTGAAACACCTCAAGATGCCCTTCGTGCTATCGAAGGTGGCGTGCCAATCAAAACTCTTAATGTTGGATCAATGGCTCACTCAACTGGTAAAACAATGGTTAACAACGTTTTGTCTATGGATAAAGAAGACGTTGCTACATTTGAAAAAATGCGTGACCTTGGTGTTGAATTTGATGTACGTAAAGTACCAAACGACACCAAAAAAGATTTGTTTGACTTGATCAACAAAGCAAACGTGCAATAATCGATTTTATGAAAGGATTTTAAAGATGTCTATTATTTCTATGGTTTTAGTAGTCGTTGTAGCCTTCCTAGCAGGTCTTGAAGGTATCCTCGACCAGTTCCAATTCCATCAACCAATCGTAGCTTGTACCCTTATCGGTCTTGTTACTGGTAACCTTGAAGCAGGGATCATCCTTGGTGGTTCTCTTCAAATGATCGCCCTTGGTTGGGCTAACATCGGAGCTGCCGTAGCTCCTGACGCTGCTCTTGCTTCTGTTGCTGCTGCCATTATCATGGTTCTTGGTGGCGACTTTACTAAGACAGGTATCGGTGTTGCCCAAGCAGTTGCTATCCCTCTTGCAGTTGCTGGTCTATTCTTGACTATGATTGTCCGTACACTCTCTGTCGGATTGGTTCACACTGCTGATGCTTCTGCTAAAAAAGGTGACTTCAAAGCAGTTGAACGTGCTCACTTTGTCGCACTTCTTCTTCAAGGTCTTCGTATTGCAGTCCCTGCAGCACTCCTTCTAATGGTACCAACTGAAACCGTACAAAGCATTCTAAATGCTATGCCTGATTGGCTTAAAGATGGTATGGCTATCGGTGGTGGTATGGTCGTTGCCGTTGGTTACGCTATGGTTATCAACATGATGGCAACTCGTGAAGTATGGCCATTCTTCGCTATCGGTTTCGTGCTTGCTGCCGTGTCAGATATTACTCTAATCGGATTTGGTGCTATCGGTGTTGCTATCGCTCTTATCTACCTTCACCTTTCTAAAACTGGTGGAAATGGTGGCGGAGGAGCCGCAACTTCTAACGACCCAATCGGCGATATCCTAGAAGACTACTAAGATAAGAAAGGACTGAAAACATCATGACTGAAAAACTTCAATTAACTAAATCAGATCGTAAAAAAGTTTGGTGGCGTTCAACTTTCTTACAAGGTTCTTGGAACTATGAACGTATGCAAAACTTGGGTTGGGCTTACTCATTAATTCCAGCTCTTAAAAAACTCTACACTAAAAAAGAAGATCAAATCGCTGCTCTTGAACGCCATCTTGAGTTCTTCAACACTCACCCATACGTAGCCGCTCCAATCATGGGGGTTACTCTTGCACTTGAAGAAGAACGTGCTAACGGTGTTGAAATTGATGACGCTGCTATCCAAGGGGTTAAAATCGGTATGATGGGACCTCTTGCTGGTATCGGTGACCCAGTATTCTGGTTTACAGTACGCCCAATCCTTGGATCACTCGGTGCTTCACTTGCCCTTACTGGTAATATCTTAGGTCCAATCCTCTTCTTCGTTCTTTGGAACTTGATTCGTATGTCATTCTTGTGGTATACACAAGAGATTGGATACAAGGCTGGATCAGAAATCACTAAAGATATGTCTGGCGGTATCCTTCAAGACATCACTAAAGGAGCTTCTATCCTTGGTATGTTCATTCTTGCTGTCCTTGTTCAACGTTGGGTAAATATTAAATTTGCTTTCGATGTTGCCAAAGTTCAACTAGATGAAAAGGCTTATATCCATTGGGATAAATTGCCAGAAGGATCTAAAGGTATCCAAGAAGCATTCGCACAAGTAGGACAAGGATTGTCTCAAACACCTGAAAAAGTTACTACTTTCCAACAAAACTTGGATATGTTGATCCCTGGACTATCAGGACTACTCCTTACTCTCCTTTGCATGTACTTGCTTAAGAAAAAAGTATCTCCAATCACTATTATCCTTGCACTCTTCGCAGTGGGTATTGTGGCACATGTTCTTCACATCATGTAATCAAGCAACTTAAAAGGAATCAGGTTCTAAAATCTGATTCCTTTTTTCTATACTTTTATTCGGCCAAGGCACCCATTGGATCCCATGGTGCAAGGACGATTGGTTCTGCTTCATAGGCAGCTAGTTCTTCTGCTGTTAGTAATTCCTTACGAACAACAATTTGATAAGTGTATTCGTCCATCCAAGCATCTGAAGCAACAAAGTAACCATCTGTACCAACCTTGTCTCCCCATGAGTTTTCAACCTTCCACTTGGTTGACTTGCCATTTTCATCCAAATCCACACCTGTCAAGACCATGGCGTGGGTCATCAAGCTCTCACTGTAATCCAAACGTCCAGCCTTGTCTTGAGTGAGTTTAATGTCCATGCTTGATTCAAAGTCATAAACATCTGTCGCAAGGATCCCAGCTTTACGATTGCTGAGTTGACCGACATCTGATCCAAACCAAACAGTCTCACCTGCTTGCATTTGGGCAATCGCTAATTCTTTCAAGCGTTCCATCGGTACATTGATGTAACGAACCGCACGGCTACCAACCACATTCCCCAACATCTCAACTGTGTAAGATTTGCCGTAAGGCTTGTCAGCAGTTGGGGCATTGATAACAGAAACATAGTCCTCTAGAGGAAGATTGACATATTTCTTGTAAAACTCTTGTGGTGTGATGCCCTTTTCGCTTTGGTAGTTGTTATCCTTATCGCGATAAGCAAAGTCAAATTTACGTGGTGGAAGGCCTAGGGACATAGCAAGAAAATTAAAGATTTCTTGCAAGAGGTCTTCTTTCTTAGCTTGAACAGTCGCTTGGTCTGCACCAGAAGCGAGCAAGTCACGCAAGATTTGAGCATCTTGACGAAGCAATTTGTTGAGAATGGCATTTAGCTCACGACTACTGCTAGATGAAACAGATTCAGGGTAAACCGACTTAGGAACGACACCGTATTTCTCAAAGAGAGACACCACCATATCCCACTGACCTCCGTCTTGTTGTGGTGTTTGGAGTAGGAATTTAACCTTACGGCTGGTCAAGTCTTGGTCTGCAGTCGCAATGACTTGCTCCAAGAACCAGTTTGATTTCTCATACTTGTCCCAGAAGAAGGTGTGGGCCTGTGACAATTCAAAGTTTTCAAGTTTGTATTGAGAGATAAGTTTGTGGCGGAAGGTGTTGAGAGCCGCAAACATCCAGCAACGACCAGACGCTTTCTGGTTAGTTACCTTGTCCTTGGTCAAATCCAATGAGAAAACAGGTGTATTGTCCACATGGCTTTGGCGACGCTCAAGGGCTGCAAAAATTCCGTTGTGACTAACAGCATTTTCAATCGCTTGGTATTTTACATTTGCTTCATAGTTGGCAAATAATTTATCAGTAAATGATTCTTGAATAGCGTTCATAGATTCCTCCTTTTATTCTACAGTCTATTATAACTCTTTTCACAAAGGAAGCAACTGAAAAACATAAAAGGCAAGGACATTCTCCCTCACCTTTTTCGAATATAAACCAAACTAAGCAATACTTGCAAGGAGAACCTCTAACTCTTCCTTGGTCAAGCGACGCCATTCTCCTCTCTGCAAGTTCTCATCCAATACTAGCGTTCCCATAGTCAAACGTTGCAAGTCTACTACTTCCTTGCCACAGTAGCCCACCATACGCTTGATCTGATGAAACTTCCCTTCTGCAATGGTCACACGAATTTGGCTTTGATTTTTTTCTGTGTCTACGGACACAATCTCCAGTCTAGCGGGCTGACAAGTAAAGTCTTTGAGAGGAATACCCTCAGCAAATGTCTCTACGTCTTCTTGGGTCATAATTCCCTTAACCTGTGCCAGATAGGTCTTATCCACATGACGCTTAGGTGAAAGAAGAGCATGGGCCAGCTTGCCGTCATTAGTCAAGAGCAAAAGACCATGCGTGTCAATATCCAAGCGTCCTACTGGGAAAACTTCCTTGCTCCGAGCAATATCATCCAGCAAGTCCAGAACGGTTCTGTGCTTGGGATCCTCAGTCGCTGAAATAACCCCTTGGGGCTTGTTCATCATGTAGTAGACAAACTCTTCATACTCCAACACTTTCCCATCAAAGCGAATCTCATCTCTTTCTTCATCAATCTGCAATTTAGCTGACTTTTCTTTTTTACCATTTACCGTCACGCGACCAGCCTTGAGCAAGTTTTTGACCTCAGTTCGGCTCCCCACAGCGCAGGCAACTAAAAATTTATCTAATCTCATAGAACTATTATATCATACTCAAAAGGAGGCTGGTACAATGGACCAACCTCCTTTTCGTTTAATACTCTTCAAAAATCTCTTCAAACCGCGTCAACGTCGCCTTGCCGTATAGATGTTACTGACTTCGTCAGTTCTATCTGCAACCTCAAAACAGTGTTTTGAGCTGACTTCGTCAGTTCTATCTACAACCTCAAAACAGTGCTTTGAGCAGCCTGCGGCTAGTTTCCTAGTTTGCTCTTTGATTTTCATTGAGTATCAGATTTAAGAAATTAACTTCCTCGTCTCCAGAAAATCGCTAAGACAATCATGGAACCTAGTACTGCCGGAATAATGGCGGTTCCTGCTATTATCGGTCCCCAAGTCCCAAAAAGCAAATGGCCTATAAAGGCACCAATCCAGCCTAGAAACATTTTTCCAAAACATCCCATTCGTTCTCCACGATTGGTCAGAGTACCTGCTAAAAATCCCACTAGGAGACCAACGAACATACTTCCTAACATATTATCTCCTTAATTTGCCCAATCTCCGTTACGGAAGAGTGGTACACGTGTCCCATCCTCACGGATACCATCGATATCCATTTGGTTAGAACCAATCATAAAGTCTACGTGAACATCTGAACGGTTGAGACCTACAGCTTCAAGCTCCTCTTCGCTCATCTCCGCTCCACCAACTACGCTAGTCGCATAGGCTGCACCGATAGCCAAGTGATTTGACGCATTCTCATCAAAAAGGGTGTTAAAGAAGGTAATGCCTGACTGAGAAATTGGGCTTGGATCTGGTACCAAGGCACATTCACCTAAGGCACGCGCACCCGCATTTTCAAAGACAAGGTCTTTCATGACCTGATCACCCTTCTCAGCAGTGATATCTACGATTTGTCCATCCTTAAAGGTTACCTTAATACCTTCAATGATATTCCCATTATAGCTAAGCGGTTTTGTAGAAGTTACATAACCATCTGCACGACGGAAGTCAGGTGCTGTGAAGACTTCTTCTGTCGGCATATTTGGCAAGAATCCTTCTCCTTGCGCATTGATAGCACCAGCTGATTCCCAAACGTGGTTCTTCGGCAAACCAAGTGTCAAATCTGTTCCTGGCGCTGTGTAGTGAAGGGCTGAAAATTGTTCTTTATTAAGCATATCAGCCTTACTCTTGAGGATGGCTGCATGCTCTTCCCAAGCCTTAACAGGATCTGCTTCATAAACGCGACAAGTCTTGAAGATTTGGTCCCAAAGGAGATCAACTGCTTCTTCATCGCTCGCAGCATTTGGAAAGACTTTTTTAGCCCACTCAAGTCCAGCAGCGGCTGCTACAGTCCAGCTAACCTTATTGGATTGTGTTGCGATACGCATTGGCTTCATGGCAAGTCCCATCGCTTTAGCAGAAGCTGAAAGCTTGTCAGCATCCACACCGTTCAAGGCACCTGGGTCAGAAGAACGAACCCCAAGACGGCTAGCCTTGTTCTCCAAGAGATAGTTCATCTCAGCAATCTTGTATTCTGGCACATTGTCCAGACGCTCCATCGGAGCATGTAGGAATTTCTCACGGTTAATCACATCATCTGTCCACTGAACGATAACCTCATGCGCACCCAAGGCATAAGCTTCTTTGACGATTAAATGAGCCAACTCGCGTTGCTCCACATCAATTGAGAGAGCCAAAGTGTGACCAGGCTGCACGTTAATTCCATTCGAAACCAACAATTTCGCATATTTTTCTAGATTTTCTTTAAAATTTGGTAAAACCATTCTATTCTTCCTTTTCTTTTTGTTTATTTTTCTTTCAAAGCAGAGAATAATCCTGCTAGTGCAATAGCACCTGACAAGAGTGCTGTCGATAGAAGAATCGTCTGATCAGCAAGTTCTAATTGATATTCAAATACCTTCTCAGCCGGCTTGTCTTCCGCAAAAATTCTTAGTTTCATCTTTTTTCCTCCAAGACCTTAAAACAACTCATCAAACAAACTCAACTGATTATCCTCTGGCATATTTCCAAGAATACCCATTTCATCCATCTTTTCAACCAAGGTTGATGAGAGTCCGCCACGTTTGCGTAGCTCTGTTTTAGACAGGAATTCTCCCTCTTCACGCGCTCGCACCAACTGCTTAGCAACGTTCTCTCCCAGACCATCCATTGCTACAAATGGCGGAATGAGGGTATCCCCATCGATAAGGAACTCTGTCGCCTGACTACGATAGAGATCGAGTTTTCCAAACTTGAAACCACGCTCCCACATCTCATTGACAATCTCAAGAGTTGTATAGAGATCGATTTCCACATTAGAAGCCTCATTGTTCTTCCGTTTTTCAGAGATTTCTTCCATTCTGCGCTTGATAGCCTCCAAGCCCGCCCCCATGGTCTTGATATCAAAAGCCTTAGCACGGATTGAGAAATAAGCACAGTAGTAATAAATGGGATGATGAACCTTGAAGTAAGCTACTCGCAAGGCCATCATAACGTAGGCTGCCGCATGGGCCTTAGGGAACATATACTTAATTTTCCCACAGGACTCGATATACCACTCTGGCACCTTATTAGCCTTCATGGCTTCAATGTAGCCATTGCGTTCCTCTTCGGAAATCTTGAGCCACAAGCCCTTACGTACCCGTTCCATGATGGTAAAGGCCATCTTAGGTTCCAGACCAGCATGCATGAGGTAAACCATGATGTCGTCTCGACAACCGATAACGGTTGATAGGTCCGCAATTCCTTGCTTGATCAGATCTTGAGCATTGCCCAGCCAAACGTCGGTACCATGGGACAACCCTGACAACTGAAGCAACTCCGCAAAAGTTGTCGGATGGGTTTCATCGACCATGCCTCGGACAAAGTTGGTTCCAAACTCTGGAATCCCCAACATCCCCGTAGGCGTCCCGATTTGCTCAGGTGTTACCCCTAACACATCCGTCCCAGAAAAGAGGGCCATCACACCTTCGTCATCCATAGGGATTTCATTAGGATCAATCCCAGACAAGTCCTGTAGTTTCCGAATCATGGTCGGATCATCATGTCCCAGCACATCGAGTTTGAGGACGTTCTCATCGATATCGTGGAAGTTAAAGTGAGTGGTCTGCCATTCAGCCGTCACGTCATCTGCTGGATACTGGACAGGCGTAAAGTCGTAAACATCCATGTAGTTAGGAATAACAACGATTCCTCCCGGGTGTTGTCCTGTTGTCCGCTTGACACCAGCAGCACCTTGGGCAAGACGTTCCACCTCTGCATCACGATAAAACTTGCCATAATCTCGCTCATAGCCCTTGACAAATCCATAGGCAGTCTTAGCAGCCACCGTACCAACTGTCCCTGCACGGAAGGCATATTCCTCACCAAAGATATCACGCACATCCAAGTGGGCGCTAGGCTGATCTTCTCCCGAGAAGTTCAAGTCAATATCGGGAACCTTGTCCCCATCAAAACCGAGGAAGGTCTCAAACGGAATATCCTGCCCATTTTTACTGAGTTTGTGACCACAGTTTGGACAATCCTTATTAGGCATATCAAAACCGGAGCCATAAGAACCATCTGTGATAAACTCGCTGTACTGACACTGACCACAGACATAGTGAGGAGAGAGAGGATTGACCTCTGTAATCCCAATCATAGTCGCAACGAAACTAGATCCGACAGATCCACGAGAACCCACCAAGTAACCCCGTTCATTGGAACGTTGCACCAGCATCTGGGAAGCCAGATAAATAACGGCAAATCCATTCCCTAGAATAGAAGTTAATTCTTTTTCAATTCGCAAATCAACAATATCTGGCAACGGATTTCCATAAATCTCAAAAGCCTTCTTATAGGTCAATTCAGCGACCGTTTCTTCAGCCTTGTCGATGAAAGGCGTATACAAGTCACCCTTAACGACCTCAACAGGCTCAAAGGTCTCTGCCAAGGCATTGGTGTTTTCAATAACCAGTTTACGTGCCAGTTCCTCTCCCAAGAAGGCAAATTCATCCAACATCTCATTAGTCGTTCTAAAATGAGCCTTGGGAAGAGGAGCTGGTTGGGCATGTTCACCATGACCAATAGTTCGGTTAATCATGGCCCCTTGACCCAAACTACGGACGATAATTTCACGGTAAATTTCTTCTTCTGGTTCGATATAGTGGACATTTCCCGTAGCCAGAACGGGCTTACCAAGACGGTCTCCCACTTCTATCAAACTTTTGATAATGGTCTGGAGTTCCTCCATATCCTTGACCTGCTCCTTAGCAATCAATGGCGCATAGATAGCTGGTGGCATGACTTCGATAAAATCATAATACTTGGCCACCTCAACCGCCGCATCCACACCTTGGGAAACAACTGCGTCAAAAACTTCACCTTCCGAACAAGCCGACCCCAAAATCAAACCTTCCCGATGGGCATCTAAAACTGTTCTCGGAATTCGTGGCACCCCTTCAAAATACTTGGTATTGGACAAAGAAACCAACTTAAAGATATTTTTTAGACCTACCTGATTCTTGACATAAATAGTCGCATGCTTGATCCGAGCTTTTTTATAAGAATCTGGACTAATCAAATCAATATTAAGTCTAACTAGATCGGTCACACCATGTTTTTCTGCTACCTCTTTGATAAAGATAAAGAGCAGACGACCAGTCGCTTCCGCATCGTAGTTGGCCATGTGGTGATGTTCCAAAGCCACACCAAAACGCTTGGTCAAAGGCCCCAAACCATGACGTTTATACTCAGGGTAGAGATTTCTAGCAAACTCCAGCGTATCAATAACTGGCTGACTAATCTTTGGCAGACCATGACGCTCATAATTGGCATTCATAAAGCCAACGTCAAAGGTGGCATTGTGGGCAACTAGGACCGTATCCTTGCAGAATTCTTGGAATTCTTGCAAAACTTGTTCCAGTGGTTTGGCATTTTTGACATGGTCATCTGTAATTCCAGTCAACTCCGTGGTAAAGGCCGACAAAGGATGCCCGGGATTGATAAATTCATCAAATTCAGCAATGACATTCCCCTTATACATCTTAGAGGCCGCAACCTGAATCAAGTCATTGTAGATAGCTGATAGACCCGTCGTTTCCACGTCAAAGACCACGTAGGTCGCTTCCGACAAGTCCATCTCCACTTCGTTGTAGACGATAGGGACACGGTCCTCCACGATATTGGCTTCCATACCATAGATCAGCTGGATTCCCGCTTTCTTAGCCGCCTTATAGCCGTGTGGGAAGGACTGAACATTTCCATGGTCTGTGATGGCAACCGCCTTGTGTCCCCACTTAGCAGCTGTCGCAACGATTTCTTCTACCTCTGGTAGTGCATCCATAGTCGACATATTAGTATGAGCATGAAACTCAACCCGTCGTTCTCCTTCTGGCATTAAATCCTTCCGCTCATAGTGAACAACTTCCTGCACGTCTTGCACGTTCATAGTCAAATCGCGTGTGAAGTTATTCATCTCCACATTCCCACGAACACGGAGCCAAGAATTTTTCTTGATGAGATCAAATTTCTGAGCCTCTTCCTCATTTTTAACCCACTTTTGCATCGAAAAACTTGAAGTGTAGTCCGTCATTTTAAAGTTGATCAAAACACGCCCTGTTCTGGTCACTTTTTGCTCCACATCAAAAACAACCCCTTCAAAGACCAGACGATTTTCCTCAGTCGTCACTTCGATCATAGGAGTAATCTCTGCCTTGTCCAGCTTTGGTTTAGCTACAGCTTTTTTCGCTTGAAAATCAAAGGCTGGTTTCTCTTCCGCTGGAGGAGGTGCCATCTGTTCCAGTTGCTCCATAGCACGGAGCGCTTCCTCATTAGCAGCTTGAACAATCTGCTCATTTTCAGCATGGAAGGCCTCTTCCTGCTCTTGGGTCAGCACATCATTTTTCTCTACTTGACAATTAAAAGCTGGAAAACCAAACTTTTCAAGTTGTTTGGCTAAATTAGGAAGATGATTCTTCTTAAAATGCTCCTTATCAATCGCCTCTGAGCCTTCAATAAAGAGTTGATTACCCTCAGCACGAACTTGCAAATTCTGATAAAGAGATTTAAAGCCTTGACTAGCACACGGCCCTTCAGAAAAAGCCTCTCTATAGTAGGCCTGCAAGAGTTGGTTTGAAAAATCTTGAGACAGAGCCTTAATTTCAAAAATAGCTTTATTACCTGTCTTAGAAAATTCCTCACTCAAACCCTTCTTTAATTCTAAAAAGATTTCAATCGGTAAAATATTAGAAAATACGAAATGAAACTCCCATACCTTACTAATTTTATGAACCACAACTCGCTCAATATCAGCCTGTGATAAAGCAGGAGTCTGTCTCATTTCAGCAGGCATCCCCAGTTGATTCATCAAAATTTCAAAACTATTTGACATTCATTTTCCTCACATTATTCTTCTACTATTTTACCATACTTAGAGGTGTTTTCTAAAGACAAAAGGAAGCCACTAAGTGACTTCCTTCTAGAGCGAGGACAGATTAGTCTTCACCTTTGTTTTTCTTAATAATTTCTTCTTGTACAGACTTAGGTACATCTTCGTAGTGGTCAAATACCATCATGAATGTACCACGTCCTTGAGATGCAGAACGAAGAACTGTTGCATAACCGAACATTTCAGCAAGTGGAACGTAAGCACGAACGATTTGGCTGTTACCATGTGCTTCCATACCATCTACACGTCCACGACGAGCAGTTACGTGACCCATAACATCACCAAGGTTTTCTTCTGGAACAGTGATTGTTACAAGCATCATTGGCTCAAGGATAGCTGGTTGTGCTGATTTAGCAGCTTCTTTAAGGGCAAGTGAAGCCGCAATCTTGAAGGCAGTTTCAGATGAGTCGACATCGTGGTATGAACCATCGTAAAGTTTAGCTTTAACGTCAACCATTGGGTAACCTGCAAGTACACCGTTAGCCATAGATTCTACCAAACCTTTTTCAACCGCTGGGATAAATTCACGAGGAACCACACCACCGACGATTGCGTTTTCGAATTCGAATCCTTTACCTTCTTCGTTTGGAGTAAATTCAATCCATACATCACCGAATTGACCTTTACCACCAGACTGACGTTTGAAGAATCCACGTGCTTGAGTAGAAGCACGGAATGTTTCACGGTAAGATACTTGAGGAGCACCTACGTTCGCCTCAACTTTGAACTCACGACGCATACGGTCAACAAGGACGTCAAGGTGAAGTTCACCCATACCAGAGATAACTGTTTCACCAGTTTCAACGTTTGTTTCAACGCGGAATGTTGGATCTTCTTCAGCCAATTTTTGAAGAGCGATACCCATCTTATCTTGGTCAGCTTTAGATTTTGGCTCAACCATCAATTGGATAACTGGTTCTGGAACATTGATTGACTCAAGGATGATTTTAGCTTTTTCATCTGTCAATGAGTCACCAGTTGTAGTATCTTTCAAACCAACGGCAGCAGCGATATCACCTGAGTAAACAGTGTCAATTTCTTGACGGCTGTTGGCGTGCATTTGAAGGATACGTCCGATACGCTCACGTTTACCTTTAGAAGTGTTCAATACGTATGAACCTGATTGAAGAACACCAGAGTAAACACGGAAGAATGTCAAACGACCTACAAATGGGTCAGTCATGATCTTGAAGGCAAGAGCTGCAAATGGCTCTTCGTCAGATGCTGGACGAGTTTCTTCTTCGTCTGTATCTGGGTTAATACCCTTGATTGCTGGGATATCAAGTGGGCTTGGAAGGTAGTCGATAACCGCATCAAGCATCAATTGAACACCTTTGTTCTTGAAGGCAGAGCCACACAATACTGGGAAGAATTCAACGTTGATAGTCGCTTTACGGATACCAGCTTTCAATTCTTCGTTAGTGATTTCTTCACCTTCGAGGTATTTCATCATCAATTCTTCGTCAGTTTCAGCAACTGCTTCGATCAATTTTTCACGGTATTCTTGAGCTTGGTCAAGGTATTCAGCTGGGATGTCTTCTTCAAGGATATCTGTACCAAGGTCGTTAGTATAGATTTCAGCTTTCATCTTGATCAAGTCGATGATACCACGGAAGTCATCTTCAGAACCGATTGGCAATTGGATTGGGTGTGCATTTGCTTGAAGACGATCGTGAAGTGTGCTTACAGAGTAAAGGAAGTCAGCACCGATTTTGTCCATTTTGTTGGCAAATACGATACGTGGAACTCCATACTCAGTTGCTTGACGCCAAACTGTTTCAGTTTGAGGCTCAACACCTGATTGTGAGTCAAGAACGGTAACAGCACCATCCAATACACGAAGAGAACGTTGTACTTCGATTGTGAAGTCCACGTGTCCTGGTGTGTCGATAATGTTTACGCGGTGGTTGTTCCATTGAGCTGTTGTCGCAGCAGATGTGATAGTGATACCACGTTCTTGCTCTTGCTCCATCCAGTCCATTTGTGACGCACCTTCGTGAGTTTCACCGATTTTGTGGATTTTACCAGTGTAGTAAAGAATACGCTCAGTAGTTGTTGTTTTACCAGCATCGACGTGAGCCATGATACCGATATTACGAGTTTTTTCAAGTGAAAATTCGCGTGCCATGAGGTTTGTTTCTCCTATTTATTTTTGATTTCTATTCTATTATAACATGATTTTAATAAAAACGGATAGGCAGGACCTACCCGTTCTCAATGTTTTCATGCTATTGTTGGTTTCAACTTGTAGATTTTCAAGTTGAATTGAACTCGGGCTAAAGTTAATTAGCCGATTTGAGCCGGAACGGGATGCTGTGTGAAAAAGATAAACTTCCTTGTATTCGTCGAATACTGCGTCAGTTTCCTATTTTCACCTTGCATCCTTACCGTTCCTAGCATCATGATTTAGTTGAGCTCAAGCTAAAAGTCTGGAGAAAAAGATGAATCTCATTGGTTGCAATCGCAACCTGCTTTGATTCCCTATTTTCTCTGGGACTTTCTTAACGCTTTCGCATCCTATATTACCAACGGAAGTGTGCGAATGCACGGTTAGCTTCAGCCATACGGTGAGTGTCTTCACGTTTCTTAACAGCTGCACCAGTGTTGTTAGCAGCATCCAAGATTTCTTTTGCAAGACGGTCTTGCATTGTGTGTTCACCACGAAGACGAGCGATTGTTACCAACCAACGAAGTCCAAGTGTTGTACGACGTTCTGGACGAACTTCAACTGGGACTTGGTAGTTAGAACCACCAACACGACGTGCACGTACTTCAAGTACAGGCATGATGTTTTCCATAGCTGTTTCAAACACTTCAAGTGCATCGTTTCCAGTAGCTTCTTTGATTTGCTCAAAAGCACCGTAAACGATTGAAGCAGCTGTACCACGTTTACCATCAAGCATAACGCGGTTGATAAGACGAGTAACTAGTTGTGAATTGTAAAGCGGATCTGGCAATACGTCACGTTTTGGAGCTCTATTTTTACGACTCATTTCTCTTTATCCCCTTTCCTTATGCTTTTGGACGTTTAGTACCGTATTTTGAACGGCCTTGTTTACGATCGTTAACACCTGCAGTATCAAGTGCACCACGGACGATATGGTAACGTACCCCTGGAAGGTCTTTTACACGTCCACCACGAAGAAGAACCACGCTGTGCTCTTGCAAGTTGTGTCCGATACCTGGGATGTAGGCAGTAACTTCGATAAGGTTGCTCAAACGTACACGAGCGAATTTACGAAGGGCTGAGTTAGGTTTTTTAGGTGTCATTGTTCCAACACGAGTTGCAACACCACGTTTTTGTGGTGAAGAAACGTTTGTTTGAACTTTTTTATGACTGTTGTAACCAACGTTCAAAGCTGGTGATTTAGATTTTTCTACTTTTGATTTACGCGGTTTGCGAACCAATTGGTTAATTGTAGGCATCTACATTCTCCTGTGTTTTTTTATTTTTGGTGATGATACACTTGGTGACAGCTATCATCTGTGTGTACTTTTGCAACATTTGTCAGCACGTCCCTGTACACTCTTGAGAGACCAAAAGTAAAAAGTACCGTCTATTATTGTAACAAAATTTTCCATTGGTTGTCAAGATATTTTTCTTTTTTATTCTTAATTTTAGCTCTTTTGTAGTGCTCCCCCAAAAAAGAAAAAGGAGGAATCCCACCCTCCTAAAGTTAGTATTGTTCCATTCAATCCCATCAATTTTAGCACATAATGTTCAAAAAATATTATATCATCACAACCAACCAGATTCTTTCGCGATATTAGCTGCCTCTGTTCGATTACCAGCATCTAATTTAGAAAGAATATTAGTGACATAGTTTCGGACGGTTCCGTTGGATAGATAGAGTTTGTCTGCAATTTCTTGGTTAGAGAATCCCTGAGCGATTCCCTTTAAAACTGCGATTTCTTGCTCTGTTAATGGATTGGGATGCGTCATCACCACTTCCATCAATTCAGGCGAATACTCCTTGCCTCCTTCGAGGACAGTGTGCAAGGTATGCATGAGGTCTGCAATGTTTCTTTCTTTTAATACATAAGCATCTACTCCAGCCTTGACCGCACGTTCAAAATACCCAGGACGCTTGAAGGTCGTCACCACAACCACCTTTGTTTCAAGCTTTTCTGCTCGTATCCACTCCAAGACTTCGAGGCCCGTCTTAACAGGCATTTCTACGTCAAGGATGGCGATATCTACAGACTCCTTTTCTAATAGTTGGATTGCTTCTTGCCCATTCTTGGCTTGAAAGACAGACTCTACATCTGGTTGAAGCGTGAGCAACTGGCACATGGCATCTCGCAACATACTTTGATCTTCTGCAACAAGTAGTTTCATCTTAGTTTCTCTCCTTATAAGGTAGTCGAACCTGAACTTCTGTCGGTTGTTTCCAACTAATTACCTTTACTTCTCCCGAAAATGGAAGAACACGATCTCGAACTGTATGGAGGTCATCCCCCTTTATAGAAGTAAAGCCACAGCCATCATCTCTCACTGTTAGAATGAGTTCTTTCTCTGTCCGTTCTAATTTTAAGTAGACTTTAGAAGCTTTGGCATGTTTGATGATATTAGTCACCAATTCAAGCAAAATCATGGAAGCCGTTGACTCCAATTCCTGAGTTAAGCTAGCTGTGTCTAGTTGATTAGCTATTTCCACCTCAATTCCAGCAATTTCTAACATCTTTTTCACAGTCTGTAGTTCGGATGTCAAAGTTCTAGACTTAAGATTTTCCACAATGGTTCGCACTTCATTCATGGAATCCTTGCTGATCTGATGAATTTCTTTTAATTCCTTTTCCACCTGTGAATAAGCCTGCATTTGAAATAACTGCAAGGCTAGATCAGTTTTAACACTTAGCATAGCAAAGGTATGCCCCAGACTATCATGCAAATCTTGACCGATACGACTGCGTTCATTTTCAGCAAGCAATAGATTTATCTGGGCATTTTGCTTAGCCTGCGCTTCTTTCAAATCCTCCACAACCCGAATCCGAACCAATCCAAAAGTCATTAAATCAACAAAAGCAAGAATTACAAGTAGATAGAATAGAGACTCAACTTCGATTCTCTGAAAAATCAAAAGTTGGCTCACAACAAGGACTTGAGCAAGAAGAAAAGTCCAGACATGTAAAGACTTTAAACTACGTACGCCAAAATGATAACTTAAGAGGTTAGAAAGGAAAAAGAAGAACCAGATATAATTAACAGCAACAAAGGCAGTATTCCCAACTACATAAGTCAGCATGAGGCCCCAATATAGCCAAGATAGGCGCTGGCTCTTAGTTGTTAAAACACCCAAATACGCCACTACAAATAGAATATCAATCAATAAATGCCAGGCAGAAAGCCATCCAGCCACTACAGGTAGGATGGGGAAAATCATAAAAATTAAACTGGCCCAAAACATATAATGTATGCTTTTCAGTCTTTCAAGCATTAAGCATTCTCCTTATGACCTTGAAGGTAAATGGTCAAACCAAACAAAACTGCTGAAAAAACAAGTAGATAAACTGTGGCTGATAGATTGATGCTACCCTCGTTTAAGAAGGTCTTGAGCAACTCCATCAACTGATAAGTTGGTAGACACTTCCCGATTGCTTGTATCCAGTCTGGAAATAAAGAGATGGGCATCCAGAGTCCGCCTAAAACAGCCAAGCCTAGATAGAGAAGATTGCCCACGACAGACATCAGCTGACTAGAAGGCAAGAGTGTCAAGGTCAAGCCAAGCGCTACAAAAGCTACACTTCCTACTATCAGCAAGAGCGCAGCCCCAATCCAGCTTCCTAAAGGCATATCCACACCTCTGACCAAGTGCCCGACTGAGAATACAACTAGGATTGAAACCAGATAATCAACCATCATACTTGTTATCTTTGATAGATAATATTCTACCATATTTACAGGGCTATGACGTAATGTTTTCTGCCAGTTGTTGATTTTATCGGTATGTAAAACAGCTGGAAATGAAAACATGGCTGTCGACATCATGGAAAAGGCAGTCATGGAGATAAGATAATCACGCATAAAATTCGCGGGTCCACCTGGTGTGTCCTGATACATGCCAGAAAAGAATAGATAGAAGGCCGTCGGCATCCCTACGGATAATAGATAATAGACTAATTGTCGTTTGGTCAATAGAAATTCTATCTTACTAAGCGCTATCCATCGTTTCATATTAGTTATCTCTCTTCTGCGTTTCTTCAAAGATTGTATCCAGCAAACTGCGATTATTGACTTCAATTTCTTGAATCCTACATCCTGCTTGAACTAACAGTTCCCAGAAAGCATCTGCTTCGCGTGTGACTACTTGCAGGGCATCTTGTTTTTGTGACCAGTTTTCAACCAAGTTAGACTGTTCGACAACTTCCTTGTAAGCCAGAGGTAGGATAAAGTGCTTTTCAATCTCCTCACTGCGCATGGCTAGAGGTGTCGTATCACGAATCAACTCTCCCTTATTTAAGACCAAAATGCGATCTGCGGTGTGTTCTACTTCCTCAATATAATGGGACGAATAAAGAATGGTGGCTCCTTGCGCTTTTAACTCCTGAATAATCTCCCAAAAACGTTGACGAGTTGAGGTATCCATGGCCGAAGTAGGTTCATCTAAAAAGACTAACTTTGGTCGCCCAATTAGAGTTAAGACAAAAGAGAAAAGACGCTTTTGACCGCCTGATAATTTTTCTGCCAACTGTTCTTTTTGTTGCTTGTCAAACTGCAATAGTTGATCAATTTCCTGTACACTCAAAGGATTTGGATAAATACTTTGAAAGAAAGCAATCAACTCTTTGACCTTTAATTTCTGAACGATGACATTTTCTTGAGGGAGATAGGATCTTGTGTAGTCTAACTGAGAACTCATCACTGGCAAGCCTTGGATGGATACTTGACCGCTTGTGATCAGTTTATCTCCAAGCAAACAGTCCAAGAGTGTTGTCTTTCCAGCACCATTGGGACCAATCAAGGCGACACATTCACCTTCAGCTACCTCAAAGGAAATATCCTTCAAAATAGCCTTGCCCTTGATGATTTTATTTAAGCTTTCTACCTTAATCATGTTCATGATATTCTCCTTTCAGCCACTCCTTTCCCATCGGAAAGGCAATAAAAATCATAAATCCTAATCCCCAGGCACCACGGATGAATTGGTGAAGTAAGGCTTGATCAAACAAACCTGTAAACATTTCTACCAACCATACCACTAGTGATAGTCCAATAAAAAGATAGAGAATCGCTTTTTTCATTTTTCAAACTCCTTTTTCACATCTGAGACCAATTTCAAGCCTTCTCGGATAATCCAAGACATCATGCCAAATCCTGCAAACAACTCCCAAGGAAAATGATAGAAGCCTTCATCCAATCCTGAAAACATGAGATAAGTCATGACACCTGCTGCAACTAAACTCATTGCGACAATTACTTTATGTTTCATTTTTTCTTCCTCCATTTGATACATCTAGTATAATTCTTTGAAGGTAGAATCACTAGAAGCTTCTGTCATGAGGAAATATGACAAATGTCATAAAAGATTCTATTTAAAAGAATCAAGAAACATTACACAACAAGACACAGAGTAGAAAAGAATCTATAGTATCTCCGTCAAAGTGATATCAAATTTAGACTATAACGTAAACTAATACGCATTTAAAATCAAAAGAGCGGAAATTTTTATCGCACAAAACACATATATTATAGGTGGAGCAAAAAACACTTCAATTACTTTCTTAAAAGTTTATAAGAATTATACAATCTGTTAAATTTTAATTTATGTACCTAAACTACAGTATTCATTGAACAAATCAGGAAATAAAAAAGTATACGCGATCAAAATGAATTACTGAAATTAAAAAAAAGAGAGAAGCAAACTAATTCTCTCTTAATGTATATAATATCTAGTTAAAACAAAAAAGATACGCTTACGTATCTCTGTAATGAATCGGGAAGACAGGATTCGAACCTGCGACACCTTGGTCCCAAACCAAGTACTCTACCAAGCTGAGCTACTTCCCGAGTTAAATAGAAAAATGCACCCTAGAGGAGTCGAACCTCTAACCGCCTGATTCGTAGTCAGGTACTCTATCCAGTTGAGCTAAGGGTGCTCATTATATTATGCCGAGGACCGGAATCGAACCGGTACGATCGTTACCAATCGCAGGATTTTAAGTCCTGTGCGTCTGCCAGTTCCGCCACCCCGGCCTCTCTAAGCGAACGACGGGATTCGAACCCGCGACCCCCACCTTGGCAAGGTGGTGTTCTACCACTGAACTACGTTCGCACTGTTTTCTTCTATCTAAAAATGCCGGCTACATGACTTGAACACGCGACCCTCTGATTACAAATCAGATGCTCTACCAACTGAGCTAAGCCGGCTCATTTATTATATCTTAATGCGGGTTAAGGGACTTGAACCCCCACGCCGTTAAGCGCCAGATCCTAAATCTGGTGCGTCTGCCAATTCCGCCAAACCCGCATATATGACCCGTACTGGGCTCGAACCAGTGACCCATTGATTAAAAGTCAATTGCTCTACCAACTGAGCTAACGAGTCTAAAATAACTTACGTTATTCTAACGGTCCCGACGGGAATCGAACCCGCGATCTTCGCCGTGACAGGGCGACGTGATAACCGCTACACTACGGGACCTATGGGAGTTAACGGGATCGAACCGCTGACCCTCTGCTTGTAAGGCAGATGCTCTCCCAGCTGAGCTAAACTCCCTAGAGCTAAGCGACTTCCATATCTCACAGGGGGCAACCCCCAACTACTTCCGGCGTTCTAGGGCTTAACTTCTGTGTTCG